>JAHZHF010000119.1:0-7506 GCA_019420405.1 Clostridiales bacterium | reverse complement strand
TGGGAGTGAGCCGGACTCCGGTGCGCGAGGCACTGCGCCAACTGGAGCTGGAAGGCCTCGTTACTATTATCCCGAACCGGGGCGCTTATGTGACCGGGATCTCTCACAAGGATATCTGGGATATTTATACAATCCGTTCGATGCTGGAGGGACTCTGCGCGCGCTGGGCGGCGGAGCATATTACAGAGGAACAGATGGACGAGCTGGAAGAAGCAATCCTTCTGTCAGAATTTCAGATGAAGAAGGAGAGCGGCTTTAATACTGAGCAGATTGCGGCGCTGGACGGCAGATTTCATGCGATCCTGTACGAGGCGTCCGGAAGCAGAATCTTAAGCCATGTGCTGTCGGATTTTCATAATTATGTTAAGACTGCCAGAAAATCTTCGATTGTCTCGGAGGAGCGGGCGAGAAAATCTATCCGCGAACACCGGCAGATCCTGCGTGCCATAAAGGACCGCGATCCGGAGATGGCGGAACAGCTTGCGAACGAGCACATTATGCATGTAATGCAGAACCTGAAAAAACAGGGCTATTAATCCATATTTATCTTTCAGGAAACCGGGAAAAATCAGGAGGAAACAAAATGGAAAAAATTAAAATGACAACTCCACTTGTGGAGATGGATGGAGACGAAATGACAAGAATTCTCTGGAAGATGATCAAAGATGAGCTGCTCATCCCTTATATTGATCTGAAGACAGAGTATTACGATCTGGGACTTGAGCACAGAAATGAGACGGATGATCAGGTGACGGTGGATTCTGCTCTTGCTACGAAGAAGTATAAAGTGGCGGTTAAGTGTGCGACGATTACTCCGAATGCGGCGCGCATGGATGAGTATGACTTAAAAGAGATGTGGAAGAGCCCGAACGGAACGATCCGTGCGATTCTGGACGGAACCGTATTCCGCGCTCCTATTGTTGTCAAGGGAATTGAGCCCTGTGTGAAAAACTGGAAGAAGCCGATTACAATTGCCAGACATGCATACGGCGATGTATACAAGGGATCGGAGATGAAGATTCCGGGCGCCGGAAAGGTAGAACTTGTGTACACGGCGGAGGACGGAACACAGACAAAAGAGCTGGTACATAATTTCGATGGCCCGGGTATCGTACAGGGAATGCACAATATAAACAAATCCATCGAGAGCTTTGCGAGAAGCTGCTTCTCCTATGCTCTGGATACGAAGCAGGATCTCTGGTTTGCCACAAAAGATACGATCTCTAAGAAATATGACCATACATTTAAGGACATCTTCCAGGAGATCTACGACGCAGAGTTTGAGGAGAAGTTTAAAGCGGCCGGAATCGAGTATTTCTATACGCTGATCGACGATGCCGTAGCCCGCGTGATGAAGTCCGAGGGCGGATATATCTGGGCATGTAAGAATTATGACGGAGACGTGATGAGCGATATGGTTTCCTCCGCGTTCGGATCTCTGGCAATGATGACTTCCGTGCTCGTGTCCCCGGAAGGTTACTATGAGTACGAGGCAGCTCACGGAACCGTACAGCGCCACTACTACAAGCACTTAAAAGGCGAGGAGACTTCCACCAACTCAGTGGCAACGATCTTCGCGTGGACGGGAGCTCTGAGAAAACGCGGAGAGCTGGATGGAAATAACGAGCTGATGGAGTTCGCTGACAGACTGGAGAAGGCGACCATTGATACGATTGAGGCCGGTGAGATGACAAAGGATCTGGCGCTGATCACAACGATTGAGAATCCGACTGTATTAAACAGCGAGGAGTTTATCAAGGCGATCGCGAAGAGACTGTAAGAAAGTAGAAATAAAAGCCATACCAGAAATTTGTAGAAATTTAGAACTACTTGTTTCTTGGGTATGGCTTTTTATCACAATAATGCAACAATGCGGCGCAGAACTTATCGGTTCCGCTCCGGCATACAGTGTGCGCATCCGTTTCTTGTGATTCCAAGGATGGATGCAAACAGCACGGCTTCTGCGTAGGTGTCGCAGGCAAAGATATGATCGGTATCTATTTCGTCAATATGGCACAGCGGTGATTCGCGGTCAAGATCGTGGATTTCCCCTGTGTTTTTGTTTAATATGAATTGTTTCCCATTAAATGGCGCATCAGTACGGCGCATATGAACATCTCCTTTTGCGGTAATTTTGCGGAGCGGCAGAGCGGATGATCCGCGCGGCCCCAGTGTTTGTTTGTGTACAAAAGATATCAAACCTTAATGATTCCCTGTTTGTACTCATTTTGAAACGCAGTTTTGAACTTATCTGTCACCACCGAAGTATACAGGTTAGACGCCAGAATATCATTTCGCAGCATTTTCCGTCCGGTTTCAGACAGGCCCTCGGTCTCAGACAGCCGTGCCAGCAGCGGGAGAGGACTCTCCCTGGCAATATGGCTGATCAGACGGGCCTTATCCTTCCTGTAACCGAGCAGACGGGCATAGTAGTGGTATCCTCCGCTGATAAATTCCTCCACATCAACTTTTTTTGTGCCCAGCATGGTGTGAAGAAGGGCACGGTTGATCCGTGTCTGCGTGATTTCACGGGTCTTTAAGAGTTCGGCGAACTGTTTGTAGTTAAAGAAATTGTTAAGCTGACTGCAGATCCGTCCTGCCAGCTCCTCCGAGACGTCCTGGTAGCGTACAAGGCCTGCCGGGTGTTTGTTTAACAGCTTATATTTCAGGATGATCGAAAAGTCATTCTGGTAGACAGGGTACTGAACCCGGTGGTAATCCTTTAAAAGCTCCAGACAGGATGCGGGAACCTGATCTTCCAGGCGGTCCAGAATGGAAGAAAAGGAGGTGTTCTCAAACGTTCCTCCCGACAGGTCGGTTGAGATGGAGGAGCCGGAGTATGCCAGAAGGGAGCGGATCGCGGAGGCAGAACTGAAACTGTCCTCCGATACGGTGCGGCTGTGATAGTGAGCTCCCTCCCGGCGGATCGTGAAGGGTTTTATTGAGCTGTTCAGCTTTTTCAGTGCTTTCAGATATTCGATTCCCAGGATGTTGTTCGGATCGTCCAGGAGAGAGGCGACACTGGCGCTGCTGGTGTATTCCAGCATGGCGCTGTGCCGGGCAGCAGGAAAGGAACAGCCTTTTTTCAACGCGCTTTTCAGGAGAGTGCGGTACCCCTCGGGCTCCTGGCTGAGAATATCCGCTACATGGGAGAGGGCATCCAGGTCGTTACACTCGCTTCCGAAGCAGAGGGAATCCACCACCCCCAAACGGTCCAGAAGAGAGACTGCTCCCATGGCAAAATATTCCGCGCTTCCGGTGGCATAGCACACAGGGAGTTCAAATACTGCCGAGGCCCCGCAGTGGAGTGCCATTTCGGCCCGGATGCGTTTCGGCATGATGGCGGGAACACCCCTCTGAACATAGTCGCCGCTCATAACGACAATGACGGTGTCTGCCCCTGTGACGCGTTTTGCCTCCTGTATATGATGAAGATGCCCGTTGTGGAACGGGTTGTATTCTGTAATCAGTCCGACAATTTTCATAGAAAACTCCTTAGAATAGCCTTGTATATACATTTCTTCCATATTATACTATAAAATGATGAAGTCCGACAGGGAAAAATGATCAATAGCGGAGAGTGAATAGCATGGAACAGAAAAACAAACTGGATGTGGAGCAGATGATCCATCTGCTTGACGGGCATAACTTTAAAGAATTGAAAGAAGAACTGGAATCCATGCATCCCGTTGATATCGTTGATGCGCTGGAGGAGCTGAATAAAAAGCAGAGAACACTGGTCTTCCGTCTTCTTGCGAAGGAAGAAGCTGCGGAAGTGTTTACGGATATGGACAGCGATATGCGTGCAGATCTGATCAACGCACTGACAGATTCCGAGCTGGAAGAAGTCATGGATGAAATGTACGTGGATGATACTGTGGACGTTCTTGAGGAGATGCCGGCGAATGTGGTGGACAGGCTTCTTGCGGCGACGGATGAGGAGACGAGAAAGAAGATCAATGCGCTTCTGCAATATCCGGAGGACAGCGCGGGCAGTATTATGAATATCGAATATGTCAGCCTGCGTAAGGAGATGACTGTGGCGGATGCAATCTTAAAGATCCGTCAGGTCGGTATTAATAAGGAGACGATCTATACTTGCTATGTGACAGAGAAGAAAAAGCTGATCGGCATGGTGGACGTAAAGGATCTGCTGACGGCCGGGGAATCCAGACTGATCCGGGAGATCATGGATGAAAACGTACTGTATGCCCGGACTCTGGATGACCAGGAGTATGTGGCGAATATGATTAACAAATACGGTCTTGTGGCTATCCCGATCATCGATCATGAGAGCTGCCTGGTAGGCATTGTCACGGTTGACGACGCTATGCTCGTCCTGCAGGATGAGACGACGGAGGATATCAGCATGATGGCCGGCGTCAGCCCGAACGAGGACTCCTACTTCGGTACGACCGTGTTCCAGCATGCGAAAAACCGGGCTCCCTGGCTTCTTCTCATGATGCTTTCGGCGACAGTGACCGGGGAGATCCTCGGATATTATGAGAATGCCATGGCAGTGATGCCTATCCTGATTACGTTTATTCCCATGCTTATGGGAACAGGCGGAAACTGCGGATCGCAGAGTTCGACGCTTATCATCCGCGGACTGGCTGTGGGAGAGATAGAGTTTTCGGATATCTTCCGGGTAATTTTCAAGGAAATCCGGGTAGCGCTTGTGGTGGGTTCGCTTCTGGCTTTCGTAAACGGCATCCGCATCTGCATCATGTACGACCGGAATCTGATGCTGGCGGTGGCGTTGGGGATCACGATGATTGCGGTGGTCTGCATGGCGAAATGCATCGGCTGTATTCTGCCGCTTCTGGCGAAGAAGATCGGACTGGACCCGGCGATTATGGCCGCGCCGCTGATTACGACAATATTGGATACATGTACGATTCTCGTCTATTTCAGGATTGTGACTGTGATGTTTAACCTGTAGAATAACAGTTCGCCCATCCCGGATGGCTGAACTGTTATTCTATAAGATTGTTATTTTTGTGACAATACGATAAACATACAGGGGGAATTCTCGTGATTGTATTTGAAAATGCACATGGAATCCCCTTGTATACAAAAAACCTTTGAGTTATAATACAGATGAATCAGAGAAATAGAAATGAAAGGTGGCAATTTAGACATGGGATTTATTGATGAGATCAAGGCGAGAGCGAAAGCAGACAAAAAGACGATCGTTCTCCCCGAGACAGAGGACGAAAGAACCTATAAGGCTGCTGAGACAGTCTTAAAAGAGGGGATCGCGAACCTGATCCTTGTGGGAAGCGAAGAGGAGATCGAAAAAAACAAAGGTACATATGATATCTCAGGTGCAGCGATCGTAGATCCGGCAAAGAGCGACAAGACAGAGGCTTACATCGCAAAGCTGGTTGAGCTCCGCCAGAAAAAGGGCATGACAGAGGAGCAGGCAAGAGAGCTTCTTCTGAACAACTACCTGTATTATGGCGTTATGATGGTGAAGATGGGCGATGCAGATGGAATGGTATCCGGAGCATGCCATTCCACAGCAGATACACTTCGTCCGTGCCTTCAGATCCTGAAGACAAAACCGGGTACAAAGCTTGTGTCCGCATTCTTCCTTATGGTTGTTCCGGACTGTGATATGGGAGCTAATGGAACATTTATCTTCGGTGACGCCGGACTTGAGCAGAATCCGGATCCGGAGAAGCTGGCTTACATCGCTCTTTCCTCCGCTGAGTCCTTTAAGACACTGACAGGCAAAGAGCCGATCGTGGCAATGCTTTCTCACTCCACAAAGGGCAGTGCAAAACATGCGGATGTAGACAAAGTTGTAGAGGCAACACGTCTTGCGCACGAGTTTGCACCGGATCTGAAACTGGATGGAGAGCTGCAGCTTGACGCGGCGATTGTTCCGGAAGTGGGCGCTTCCAAAGCTCCTGGAAGCGAGGTTGCCGGACATGCCAACGTACTGATCTTCCCGGATCTCGATGCGGGAAATATCGGTTACAAGCTGGTACAGAGACTTGGAAAAGCCGAAGCATACGGCCCTCTGACCCAGGGTATCGCGGCTCCGGTCAACGACCTCTCACGCGGATGCAGCGCAGAGGATATCGTGGGCGTTGTGGCTATCACATCTGTTCAGGCACAGGCAATGTAATAGAAGTAGAAAGTGTTTGGGAGGAAAAGAAAAATGAATGTATTAGTAATCAACTGCGGAAGCTCTTCACTGAAATTCCAGCTCATTAACGCGGAATCAGAGGAAGTCCTGGCAAAAGGACTCTGTGAAAGAATCGGAATCGACGGACGTCTGACCTATCAGCCGGAGGGCGGCGAGAAAGAGAAGTCTGACAAACCGATGCCGACACATACTGAGGCGATTCAGTACGTGATCGAGGCTCTGATGAATCCTGAGACAGGAGTTGTGAAGGATCTGCACGAGATTGGAGCTGTCGGACACCGTGTGGTTCACGGAGGAGAGAAGTTCGCTTCTTCTGTTGTCATCACAGATGAGGTGAAGAAAGCGATTGCAGAGTGCAACGATCTTGCACCGCTTCACAATCCGGCCAACATGATCGGTGTGGAGGCATGCGAAAAACTGATGCCGGGTACTCCCATGGTTGCAGTATTCGATACTGCATTCCACCAGACTATGCCGGAGAAGGCTTATATGTACGGCCTTCCGTATGAATATTATGAGAAATACAAAGTAAGACGCTATGGCTTCCATGGGACAAGCCACAGCTACGTTTCAAAGAAAGCTGCTGAGGTGATGGGAAGACCGTACGAAGATCTGAAAACCATTGTATGCCACCTTGGAAACGGATCCAGCGTATCAGCAGTTATGAACGGAAAATCCGTGGACACTTCCATGGGACTTACACCGCTTGAGGGTCTTGTGATGGGAACACGTTCCGGTGATATCGATCCGGCGATCATGGAGTTCATCGCGCAGAAGGAAGGCCTGGATATCGCAGGTGTGATGAATGTCCTGAATAAAAAGTCAGGTGTATTCGGACTTTCCGGCGGACTTTCCAGCGATTTCCGCGATCTGACAGACGCTATGAATGCAGGGGATAACAAGGCGAAGAACGCTCTGGATGTATTCTCCTACAGAGTGGCTAAATACATCGGCTCCTATGCAGCAGCTATGAACGGTGTTGACGATATCGTATTCACGGCCGGTATCGGCGAGAACGATGATTATGTAAGAGAGCAGGTATGCGGATACCTCGGATATCTTGGCGTTGACTTTGATAAAGAGGCCAATGACGGACTTAGAGGAAAAGAAGCGGAGATCACAAAAGAAGGCTCAAAGGTAAGAGTATTTGTGATTCCGACAAACGAGGAGCTCGCAATTGCACGCGAGACACTGGCGCTTGTAAAATAAGCTGAGAGCAGGCGCGCTGAATATGGGATTGGGGCAGGACAGTGAGGCTTCGGAGACGGGGCCGAGCTGTCCTGTCTTTGTGAAGAGCAGCTATAAAGTTCACTAACTTACGGATGAAAAACGTCCGAAAACAGGGGCGA
>JAHZHF010000118.1 GCA_019420405.1 Clostridiales bacterium | reverse complement strand
CACGCCCGCTTCCGAACGTTTCAGACGGCAAGTGTTAGTGAACTAAATAGCTGAAACGCTACTTTTGGAGGAAAACTCCTGATTTTGCTTGACGTGACGCGTATTTTTAACTATAATTAAGAGCGGCGTCTTTTCAGATAAAAGATAGGAAAAGGACATGTTAATTATTGTGAATACTTTATTATAAAGTATATCAGTTAAAGGAGGTGTATTTGGAATGAAGATGACATTTCAGCCGAAGAAGAGATCAAGATCTAAGGTTCATGGTTTCAGAGCAAGAATGAGTACAGCAGGCGGAAGAAAAGTTTTGGCTGCCAGAAGAGCAAAAGGAAGAAAACAGTTATCAGCTTAGGCCGCATCTATGTGGCCTTTTCTTCTATTCATTTCTATTTTTTGCATAAGCTGATAGGAGAGTATTAAATATAAGGAAGAAAACCGAATAAATCAGGAAGAGGTTTTGGATGAAATTTTCCGAATCTTTGAAGAAGAATAAAGATTTCCAGAATGTTTACAAAAATGGAAGATCCTATGCGAACAGCTATCTTGTCATGTATGTTTTGAAGAATGATCTTGAGAGGAACCGCATCGGGATCTCAGTCAGCAGGAAAGTAGGCAACAGTGTTGTGAGACACCGCCTGACGCGGTTGATCAGAGAAAGCTACAGACTGTCAGAAGAATGTTTCCGGTGTGGAATTGATATCGTTGTAATTGCAAGAACAGGTGCGAAGAAGAAAAATTATCATGAGATTAAGAGCGCACTGATCCACCTCGGAAAGCTTCATAAAATATATCAAAAAGCTGATCAGACAGCTTTATAAAAAAGGAAGTGGCGCAGATGAAGCGGATCTTAATATGGATGATCCGGTTTTACAGAAAATATCTGTCGGGTTTGAAGGGATACAGCACATGCAAGTATTATCCCACATGCTCGCAGTATGGACTTGAGGCGATTGAGAAGTACGGTGCCCTGAAGGGCGGCGCACTTGCAATTTGGAGAATTCTGCGCTGTAATCCATTTTCAAAAGGCGGATATGATCCAGTACCTTAAGGAGGACAAGTAATGGAAGTTTATGGGCTTTTAGCCGTCGGAGGAATTTATGACCTGCCGGTAATCAAGCAGATTTCATGGCTGCTCGGTCAGGTGATGAACGGGATCTATCATGTGATGAGTGCGATAGGTGTTGAGAGTATCGGTGTCAGCATTATCATTTTCACATTCATCGTTTACATTTTCCTGATGCCTCTGACAATCAAACAGCAGAAATTTTCTAAGATGCAGTCGGTAATGTCTCCTGAGATCCAGAAGATCCAGAAGAAATATGCCAATAAAAAAGACCAGGCATCAATGTTAAAGCAGCAGGAAGAGATGAACGCCGTTTATGACAAGTACGGAGTGAAGATGTCAAGCGGATGTCTTCCGTCTCTGATCCAGCTTTTGATTCTGTTCGGACTGTATCCGGTTGTGTGGAATGTTCCGAGATATGTGACACAGGTAAGAGAAGCTTATATGCCGCTGATTGATCAGATTAAATCTGTGTCCGGATATGAGAAGATACTTGAAGATGTGGCATCAACTACAGTTTCAGGATTCGGCTCATATGATCTCACGAATCCAACTTCACTTGCAGAGATATTCTACAAGTTTCAGAACAGTACATGGGACGCACTCGTAGATAAGATACCGGATATCGAAGGGCTTGTAAACAGCACGGTTTCAAGAGTAGGAGAGATGAACAACTTCCTGGGCATCGATATCGGAGCACATCCGTGGGAGCTTCTTCAAAATGCGCTTGCTGCGGCTTCAATTGTTGGAATTATTCTTGCAGTGCTGATCCCGGTTCTCGCCGGTGTTTCACAGTTTGTCAGCGTGAAGCTGTCACAGGCAGGGGCTGCCGGAGCAGCGCTGAATGATTCGGACAATCCGATGATGAGCTCTATGAAGACAATGACATATACCATGCCGATGATTTCAGTTGTCTTTGGTTTCACACTTCCGGCAGGTCTTGGTCTTTACTGGATCGCCAGTGCGGTTGTGCGAAGTATACAGCAGGTGATCGTCAACGCTCATCTTAAGAAACAGAGCGTGGAAGATATTATAGCGGAGAATCAGGCAAAAGCAAAGAAGCAGCGTGAGAAGAAAGGAACCTCCGCAGAAGAAATCAACCGGATGGCGACAAAGAGCACGAGAAATGTTGGTGTAAATGCAAAATCCGGCAAAGGTACATCCGATCCGTCTAAGGAGGAAAAGATCAGGAAAGCACAGGAACTGGCAAAGAACGCCAAACCCGGAAGTCTTACCTCAAAGGCAAATCTTGTAAGCAGATATAACAGCGGACACAAGACGGAAGAGCCTGTACCGGAGATCACAGATGAAAAAGCAGAGAAAGCAAAAGGAAGAAAGAAGAAATAAGTTGTCTGTCCCAAAGCGGTGTGAATGACTGCGGATAAGAAAGGAAGGAATCGGGATGAAAGGTAGTATCAGAGTATCGGCAAAGACACTGGATGATGCAATCACAGAAGCATTGATCCAGCTCGGAGTTACAAGTGACAGACTGGAATATGAAGTGATCGAAAAAGGCAGTGCCGGATTCCTCGGGATCGGTGCAAAGCAGGCTGTGATTGAAGCCTGGAGAAAAGTAGAGAAGGAAGAGCCGGAGAAAGAGATCGAGGAGACGATCAGATCTTTCAGAGATACGATTTCTCTGGATGAAAAAGAGGAAAAGCCGGAGAAAACAGAAAAACCGGAAAAGAAGCCCGAAGAGAAGAAAGAGAAAAAAGAGGCCGATAAGAAGCAGAACGCTCAGACGGAAAGACCGAAGAAGAAATCCAGACATACATCGGATAAGAAGCCTGTTCCGGAAAAGAAAGAAGAGAAGAAACCGGAAGAGACGGAAGCTCCGGTAAAGGAAAAGCAGGTTCTCGCAAAGGTGGAAGACCAGACGAAAGAAGCTGTTGAGAAATTTGTAAAAGATACGCTGACAGCTATGGGAATGGAAGTTGAGCTTACATCTTCTATCGATGAGGACGGAGCCCTCTGTGTAGATATGAAGGGGGATCATATGGGCATCCTGATCGGAAAGAGAGGACAGACTCTGGATTCTCTGCAGTATCTTGCGAACAGGGTTGCAAACAAGCATCAGGACGGCTATGTAAGAGTTAAGCTGGATACGGAGAACTATCGTGCGAGAAGAGAAGAAACACTGAAACATCTTGCAAAGAATATCGCACATAAGGTAAAGAGAAGCAGAAGACCGTTTGTGCTTGAGCCGATGAATCCGTATGAGAGAAGGATCATTCATTCAGCGCTCCAGTCAGATCCGTATGTGACGACTCACAGCGAGGGAGAAGAGCCTTACAGGAAAGTTGTTGTGACATTGAAGAGATAATTGCTTTTATGAAGCGAAAGGACGTTTGGCGCTTCACGGATACTTTCGTGAAGGGGACAGCGTCCTTTTCTTTTAAGTAGAATAAGGATGGAGTATTTCATGAAAAAAGAGACGATTGCCGCTATTTCTACCGGAATGACAAATTCGGGAATCGGGATTGTACGCATCAGCGGTGAGGAGGCATTTGAAACCGCAGACAGGATTTACAGAGGAAGAGAAAATCTGCTCAGTGTAAAGAGCCACACGATCCATTACGGACACATTGTGGACGGAGAGGAGACTGTAGATGAGGTGCTTGTGATGGCAATGCGCGCTCCCCATACATTTACAGGGGAGGATACAGTGGAGATCAATTGTCATGGCGGTACCTATGTTGTAAAAAGAGTGCTGGAGACAGTGCTGAAAAACGGAGCAAGAGCTGCAGAACCGGGAGAATTTACGAAGAGAGCCTTCCTGAACGGCAAGATGGATCTCTCCCAGGCAGAGGCTGTGATCGATGTGATTACCTCGGAGAACGAATATGCTCTTCAAAGTTCGATCAGTCAGTTAAAGGGAAGTATTAAAAATAAAATAAATGATATAAGAAATAAGATAATATATCATACAGCTTTCATAGAGTCTGCTCTTGACGATCCGGAGCACATCAGCCTGGACGGGTATGGGGAGAAGCTTCACGGTGACGCGGAAGAGATGATAGAGGAACTGAATCATCTGATCGCATCTGCGGATGACGGCAGGGTGATGAGAGAGGGGATCAATACAGTGATCCTTGGAAGGCCGAATGCCGGGAAGTCTTCCCTCCTTAATGTGCTCTCAGGGTATGAGAGGGCGATTGTCACGGATATTGCGGGAACGACGAGGGATATACTGGAGGAGCATATCAGACTTGGGGATCTGAGCCTGAATGTGATCGATACCGCCGGAATCCGGGAGACAGATGATATCATCGAGAAGATAGGCGTTGACCGGGCGAAGGAATATGCCGAAAAGGCAGATCTGATCATATACGTGGCAGATGCGTCGAGAAAGCTGGATGAGGATGACAGGAAGATTCTTGAGCTGTCCCGCGGAAGAAAAACGATTATCCTGCTCAATAAATCTGATCTTGAAACAGTTGTCACCGTACGGGAAATGAGAGATACTGTAAATGACATATATGGAGCCGGAGGAGAGAATCCGAACGGAGGCGGGATTCATATCATTTCCGTATCTGCAAAGGAAGAGAGCGGAATCCGGGAGCTGGAGGAGAAGGTGAAAGAGATGTTTCTCAGCGGAAGCCTGTCCTTCAACGATCAGATTTATATCACAAACGCGAGACAGAAGTCTGCGCTTGCGGACGCTGCGAAGAGCATGGAAAAAGTGATTGAAAGCATTGAGAGCGGCATGCCGGAAGACTTTTATTCTATTGATCTGATGGATGCATATGAAGCGCTGGGAAATATAACAGGTGAATCAGTAGGAGAAGATTTGGTCAATGAAATATTCAGCAAATTCTGTATGGGAAAATAAAGATGGATACGATATCGCAGTGGTCGGAGCCGGGCATGCGGGCTGCGAGGCCGCCCTGGCTGCGGCACGTCTGGGATTTTCTACGGTGATATTTACGGTGAGCGTTGACAGTATTGCTCTTATGCCGTGTAATCCGAATATCGGAGGAAGTTCAAAAGGACATCTGGTCAGGGAAGTGGACGCCCTTGGCGGTGAGATGGGAAAGGTGATAGACCGGACGTTTATTCAGTCAAAGATGCTGAATAAATCAAAAGGACCGGCGGTCCATTCCCTGCGGGCCCAGGCGGATAAGGCGGATTACAGCAGGGCAATGCGGCAGGTGCTGGAAAACCAGGAAAATCTGGATATACGCCAGATGGAGGTCACGGAGATTCTCACGGAGGATGGGAAAGTGACGGGGGTGAAAACCTATTCCGGCACTGTGTATCCCTGCAGGGCTGTTGTGCTCTGTACAGGAACATATCTGAAGGCGAGATGTATTTACGGAGATGTGAGCACATATACCGGTCCGAACGGATTGCAGAGTGCGAATCATCTGACGGACTCTCTGAAATCTCTGGGGATAAAGATGTATCGTTTCAAGACGGGAACTCCGGCCAGAATTGACAGAAATTCGATCGATTTCAGCAAGATGGAAGAGCAGAAAGGTGATGAGAGAGTTGTGCCGTTTTCCTTCACGACAGACCCGGAGACGGTGCAGATCGACCAGGTATCCTGCTGGCTCACTTATACGAATGAAAAGACTCATTAGATCATCCGGAGCAATCTTGACCGTTCTCCGCTTTTCTCAGGCGCGATAGAGGGAACAGGGCCCAGGTATTGTCCGTCTATCGAGGATAAAGTCGTAAAATTCCCGGATAAGGACAGACATCAGGTATTTATTGAGCCGGAGGGAATCCATACGAATGAAATGTATGTGGGAGGTATGTCCAGCTCTCTTCCGGAAGATGTACAGTATGCAATGTACAGAAGCGTACCGGGACTGGAACATGCCAGGATCGTCAGAAATGCTTATGCTATTGAATATGACTGCATTGACGCCAGACAGCTCAAGAGCACGCTTGAGTTTAAAGAGATAGAAGGTCTGTTCAGCGGCGGGCAGTTCAACGGAAGTTCAGGGTACGAAGAAGCGGCGGCCCAGGGATTGATCGCAGGCATTAATGCGGCCAGGAAGCTGCAGGGCAAGGAAGGCATTGTAATAGACCGTTCCCAGGGCTATATAGGCGTTCTTATTGATGATCTCGTGACGAAGGAAAGCCACGAACCGTACCGGATGATGACTTCCAGAGCTGAGTACCGTCTCCTGCTCCGTCAGGATAATGCGGATCTCCGCCTGACAAAGATCGGTTATGAGGTCGGGCTGATTGATGAAGAGAGATATCAGCGCCTTCTGGATAAAGAGAAAATGATAGAAGAAGAGATTCACAGAGTGGAGAAAACAAATATCGGAACGTCAGAGGAAGTCCAGAATCTTCTGAACTCCTTCGAAAGTACGCCTCTGACTTCCGGAACAACTCTGGCAGAACTCATCCGGCGCCCGGAACTGTCATACGAGAAGCTGGCGCCTGTTGATGCAAAGCGTCCGGATCTCCCGTATGATGTTCAGGAGCAGGTTGATATCAATATAAAGTATGACGGATATATCAGACGGCAGATGCGACAGGTGGAGCAGTTCAAAAAGCTGGAAAATAAAAGAATACCGGAAGAGATTGACTATGATGAAATTCAGAGCCTGCGCATCGAGGCACGTCAGAAATTAAAGCAGATCAGACCGGCATCGATCGGACAGGCGTCCAGAATATCGGGAGTATCCCCGGCGGATGTGTCGGTACTGCTCGTATATCTCGGGAGCAAATAGTGGTAATAGTAATCCGGCATGTGTCTGGAAAGGAAGTTTTTAGTTAGAAGGAAGAAGATGGAGGAGAGCGTATGAACCGATTTGAGCAGGAGCTTGAGAATCTTGGAATCTGTTTGACAGAGGTACAGAGAGAGCAGTTTGACCGATATTATGAGCTTCTTGTGGAGTGGAACAAAGTGATGAATCTCACGGGGATTACAGATTACGACGAGGTGAATTTAAAGCATTTCGTTGATAGTCTTACAATCGTAAGATTTAAAAACATGAAGAATGTGGAAAACGTGATTGATATCGGAACAGGTGCGGGATTTCCGGGAATTCCACTGAAAATCGTATATCCAGAGATTAAAATCGTTCTGCTGGATTCTCTGAATAAGAGAATAAAATTTTTAAATACAGTAATAGAAGAACTGGGATTAAAGAACATAGAGACACTCCACGGGCGGGCCGAAGATTACGCTAAGAAGAGCGAGTACAGAGAAAAGTTTGATCTGTGCGTATCCCGTGCAGTGGCGAATCTGTCTACACTGAGTGAATACTGTATACCATTTGTGAAAGTAGGAGGAGAGTTTATCTCTTATAAAAGCGGTACATCGGATGAGGAGATAAACGAGGCACAAGGAGCAGTGAATATTCTCGGGGGAAAGATAGAGAAGACAGAGAAATTTACGCTTCCGGGGACAGATATGGGGCGTGCTCTTGTAAAGATTAAAAAAGAGAAACATACACCGGGAAGATATCCCAGAAAGGCGGGCGTACCGGGAAAAGAGCCGCTTAAATGAACTGTTACAAATTATATCATAAAGGCATAGAAAAGAAATATGAGCAGGGAAGGTTCGGATTCAATCGAACATTCTCTGCTCATATTCTATATACAGTGATATTGATTATACTTCCTCGGAGAACAGAATCTGGATCTGTTCTATAAATTCTTCTGCTTTTTCCACATGAGGAAGCATTTTTGTGTTATTTATCCCAACTATTTCAATAGATGGCAGTTGATTCTGATATTGCTCGGCAATCAGCATATTTTCAGGATTTGAATTACCTGCTATGATAAATATACTGTTGTTTAATTTGTTCAGGCAGCACATAACATTTGTATTTAAATATCTCGACTTCTGGCAGGCATAGAGATACTTGGAATGTGTTTTTTCTCTGTGCGATGCTTCGAAGCAGGTGAGAATATCTCTTTCACAAATTCCGTTAGGATCATAGAGATATGCGGAGGAGTAATTCTGCATAATTGTACGCTTGTTAACCTTCATATTGTAAATAAAAGTTCCCAATATCGGCATATACAGAAGATGTTTAATGATTTTTGTGCGTTTTGTAGGTATTTTAGCCAGCGTAACCAGATTCTGCGGATTAATCATGGCTACCCGGTTGATAATTGTATCATCGTTTGAACAAGCCATAAGTACAAAAGATGAAGAACTGCCTGATACGATTACATCCGTCTTTTCTTTTATAATATGTTTTATAAAATCTGTGATTAACTGTACATACAGGTAATTTGTGTATGTCAGAATCGGATGGTCTGAGCAGCCACATCCTAAAAGATCAAGTGTATATACCGTATGGTTTTCCGCAAGTGCGTCTTCAACGTTTCTCCACTCGTTTGAAGATGCGCATACATCAAGATTATGCACAAGGAGGAGAGGAGTACCTTTTCCTTTCTTTTTATAGGCGATCTTTCCAAATCTCCACTCGTAGTATTGATAGGAATCCTCTTCGAGCAGATCATCAGCCGTAGCTATATATGAAAAAATCCTGTTGATCATATGCATTGTTCCGATAGCTGTACCTGTAAACAATGCAATGAGACTTAATTTCTTTTTCCAACCCATGTTCAGTCACCAACTTTCAGTTTTGCGTTCCAGTAGTTAAAAATACTTCTTAGTTATTATACTATATGTGAAAATTCAATTCAAGGATCTCATTTAGTATGCAGAGGTAAGTTCAGCTATTTAGTTCACTAACATTTTCTGCTAAATACGTCCGGAAGCGGGGCGGATATTTCGTAACACGTATTCTGAGGAAGAAAACAGGCGTTACATGCTTCGTTCCGGAATCTGGGAAGGATCTAAGAATCCGAAGAGTTGTTTAAGGGCAAAGCGGCGCGCAGGGCAACTCGCTGACGCTCAGACAATCCCTGCGCACCGCTTAACAACACCTCTTCGCTTTCTAAGATCTTCCGACA
>JAHZHF010000117.1:5567-8966 GCA_019420405.1 Clostridiales bacterium | reverse complement strand
TCGCTCCACTTCCGGACACATTTTGACAGAAAACGTTATTGAACTAAATAGCTGTTATACCTCCGGATCGATTACCCTCTGAATATGGATCGCCAAAAATCCGATCTCCTCTCTCGACACCTCCGCCTTTAACTGGGTTCCCATATAGGCGCAGATCTCCTCTGCCACCCGCCCGGTTTCCGGGTAATTGGCAAAGATAAATTCGTTGAAATCTGCTTTTGTAGATTCTCCTTTTCTTGTTCTCGCAACCATATAGTAGAGATGGCTCATCAGCCGGGTATATGCCAGGGAATCTTCCTCAAACTTCTGCCCAAATGCTTTCTCAATCATAGCGATGCCCCCGTCTATGATCCGCGTCGTCTCAAGCGCCTCGGATACCTGTTCATCAGAAAGCCCTGCGTGGATATGAAGGCTGATAAATCCCACCTCATCCTCTGAAATCTCGTATCCGGTCATCTCACGGATGATCTCCCGTCCTTTCAGCGCGGCGGAGTACTCTTTCGCAAAAAGCACTTTAATATCCGGCGTAAACGGATTGGGAATCTGACGGTTTTCTTTCGCGCGCTTTGCAGCCAGCGCGATGTGATCTGCCATCGGAAGCAGAATCTCCCGGTTCACTGACTGGAACATCTTTTCTGCCTCATCTATAATCTTTCCTGCTGCCTCGATAAACTCCGGCCGGATTCCGTTCACAACCTGGAGAACGGACTGGCGTTTCTCCCGCGTTACAAGAGAGTATATCTTTGCCCCGGGCAGATATCCGATCTGCTGGGCCGGACGTTTCCCGAATCCCACTCCGTTTCCGAGAAGGATCAGCTCCCGCCCCGTCTGGTTGTCATAAACAAGGATTCCATTGTTATTTAAGACTTTTATAATTCGATACATGCCCTCTCCCTCTCCCTCTTCCTCACCTGCCGCTCTCGTTACCGCACAGAGGCGTTACAAATTCCCGTACAAATCTGACGGACGCACAGCCGAATCCCCCGCTCCGAGCCGCTTCTGCAGCAGAGAGCAGGGGATATCAAATCCCTCACAGATAACTCTGTTACTCACTTACAGTTCACTCCGGCACCGTCTGCCGGACTGACTTAATTATAGGAAATGATCTTTGCAGCCTCATCCAGCTTTTCAACTTTTCCGGGCTTTGTCAGACGGATTTCCTCTCCCTCTTTCAGACTTGTAAATACAATAATACACTCATCTGATTTTGCGTGCTCTTTAATATATTGTATATCAAACCCGATCAGTTTGTCACCCTTTTTTACACGGTCTCCGTCTTTCACAAACGCTTCAAATCCTTCTCCATTCAGGTTTACCGTATCAACTCCGATATGGATAAGGTATTCCACTCCGTCGTCGCTCAAAAGACCTACCGCATGTTTTGACGGGAATACAAATGACACGGTCGCATCCTCCGGGGCGCAGGCCAGACCTTCATCCGGTCTTATGATATATCCATCTCCCATCATCTTCCCTGCGAACGCCTCATCTGCCGCCTCTTCAATCGGCGCTGCCACTCCGCTCACAGGACTTAAAAGGCTCTTCATCTCCGTCCCGGCGCCTGACGCCTTCCCCGCATCTGCCGCGCCCGCTGCAGTTCCGGTGCTTCCGGAATCTTCTGTTTCTGCAAAATACTCTTCATTCGGTGCCGTTTCCAGATAGTCTTCCAGGTTGGACTTAATCACCGCCACTGACGGGCCGTAAATAATCTGGATTCCCTGGCCCTTGCGGATGATGCCCGAAGGGGATGTAGCCCGAAGAATATCTTCATTTACAAGCTCCGGTTTCACAACTGTACATCTCAGTCTGGTCGCACAGCAGTCTACATCGGAAATATTCTTCTTGCCGCCAAGTCCTCTGGTGATCAACAGACTCTTCTCATCACCGGATCCCGCTCCTGCTCCTGCCGCGCTCCCTGCTGCTCCCTGTTTTGCCTGATAGTCAGCCTTTGTAAAGAGCTTTGTCTCTGCATCGTCATCCTCGCGTCCCGGCGTCTTTAAGTTAAGCTTCTTAATCAGGACAGTGAAGATCACATAATAGAGGATGAAATAAATGATACCTGCCGGGATAATCAGCATCCAGCTCGTCTTCTCATTTCCCTGGAGAATACCGAACAGGAACAGATCCAGAAGTCCTCCGGAGAACGTAAGACCGACCGCAATGTTTAAAATATGAGCGATCATGTACGCCGCACCTGCCAGCACCACCTGTACTACAAACAGGATCGGAGCCACGAACAGGAAGGAGAACTCAAGCGGTTCTGTAATTCCGGTCAGCATACACGCCAGAGCTGCGGAGAGCAGAAGACCTCCCGCCTGTTTCTTCTTCTCCGGCTTCGCACAGCGGTACATGGCCAGCGCTGCTCCCGGAAGTCCGAAAATCATAAAGATAAATTCTCCTGAAAAGTATCTCGTTGCATCCGCACTGAAATGAACCGTGCTCGGATCAGCGAGCTGTGCAAAGAAAATATTCTGTCCGCCCTGCACAAGCTGTCCTGCCACCTCCATGGTTCCTCCCACTGCTGTCTGCCAGAACGGCAGATAGAACACATGGTGAAGTCCGAACGGAATCAGGGCTCTCTTAATAATACCGAAGATCAATGTTCCAAAGTATCCTGTCCCAGTCACAAGTCCGCCCAGGGCATAAATTCCGTCCTGTACCACAGGCCATACAAAATACATCACGATTCCCACACCCACATATGTGATCGTGGAGATAATCGGCACGAATCTGGAACCGCCAAAGAATGACAACGCATTCGGAAGCTGGATCTTATAGAATCTGTTGTGGAGCGCTGCAACGCCCAGACCTACAATAATACCGCCGAAAACTCCCATCTGCAGTGTCTGGATACCGCATACACCTGTCACGGTTCCGCTCAGCACATGTTCCGCTATCGTCCCGTCTGCCAGTACATCTCCCCGGAGAACGAGCATCGCATTAATGGATACATGCATAACGAAGAACGAAATCATCGCAGCAAGAGCCGCAACCTCTTTCTCCTTCTTCGCCATTCCGATTGCCACACCTACCGCAAAGATCAGCGGAAGATTATCAAAAATGACACTCCCAGCCTTGCTCATAATCGTAAGCAGGGCATGTAAGACCGTCCCGTCTCCCAGTATCGCCTGGAGTCCGTAAGTTTCAATCATAGTTGCGTTGGTGAAGGAACTTCCGACTCCCAGCAGAAGTCCCGCCACCGGAAGGATTGCGATCGGGAGCATAAAGCTTCGTCCCACTCGCTGCAAAACTCCGAAAATCTTGTCTTTCATTGTGATTCCTCCTGTCAAACTCTCATTATTTCGGAATACGCATCTATCCCGCCGTGCTGCTCATCTCGGCTCCGCTTTGCTTCGCCTCGTTCGCGGGCTCACGCCTTGCCATCGTCCGCCGTGCTGC
>JAHZHF010000117.1:0-5467 GCA_019420405.1 Clostridiales bacterium | reverse complement strand
GCCGTGCTGCTCATCTCGGCTTCGCTTTGCTTCGCCTCGTTCGCGGGCTCACGCCCTATATCTTCGCAGGAGAATGAGAAAGTGAGCAAGCTCCCTGCTCATTCTTCTGCGAAGATGCACGGCTTTGTGCTTACGCGCAAAAAAAGGCATAAACTGCATCCTTTTTAATTATGCTCTGCCGCATAATTTTTAAAAAGGATAGTTTATGCCTGCTTTACAGTAACACACTATCTTACATATTCCGTTTCTTCATTCAGTATAAACGAAACAAATAAAAAAAGTCAATCTGGCATTATTACCTAAAATCAGGCTGAAAAAATGTACAGTTTCCACAGAAACCAATTTTCAGTCTAATATTTTCATCGCCATATCTCCATCTCCGCTGATGGAAAATCCGATTTTTTCGTAGAAACCTGTCATAAGTTCCCGGTACTGATCCGGTCCGGTATAGCCGAGGGGAGCCAGCTCGTATCCCGGCGGCGCCGTGACCATTGTCACCCCTTTTTTCCTAAATTCTGCCATAATCTCATTCATGCATGCCGTGCCGTAGCCTTTGCCTCTGAGGCCGAAATCAGTCAGATAAAACTCGATGATCCCGGCCCTCGTCTTGCTTTCCAGCATATACTCCAGATGAAATACAGAGAGTCCCTCCTCGTAGACATCCACTGTCCGGGGCCGGTACTGAAATTCCAGGATATGAGCGCTCTTGTCTGTCAGATTTACCGCCCTGAAATATTCTTTTCTTATGTATACTGGTATTGACATCTCTTTCACTTCCCGTTCATATCCCGCTGGTTATGCGGATGCTTCCGGTTTCTTCTTTCTTGCAATCTGGAGCTGAACGTTTACCCCAAAAGGATTGATGACCACGCCTTTTGCATTCGGCGCCAAGATTTCCGGAATCTTCGCGGACTGAACCGCCAGATTTTTCATCTTCTTTCCTTTAGTGAATTTTACAAGCTCCAATGTATCTGTAAAAATCGGCTGATATACCGTTCCATCCTTCTGCTGAAGGACCGGCACCTTGCCGTCCTCGCCGACAGCGATAATATACGTCCCCTTACTGTAATGTGCCAGAAACTCCTCCTGAAGCTCTTTTAACTCTTCCGTCAAAGCTGCAGACTGCTGACGGCGTATCTCCTGCATAAAATAAATTGCAGTCAGATGGAGCTCAGGATTTTCCACAATCTTCTGTCCGTTCGGGAGCTGCTCCGGCATTTTTCTCGTCACCAGCTCCGCAAGCTGGATATCAATCTGAGTATCTGTGCCGTGGTTCACCGCAAGACAGTTTACTCCCATGGTGTAGAGGCTTGTATAGAATCCGAGGAGCTGTTTCTCCTCCAGTTTGGCTACCGCAGTCAGATATTTCTGATCCAGCAGCTCCTTTGCCCTAGCCTTGGCGTCCTCCACTCTGTAATACACAAAAACCTCATCGTCATATGTTATCTCGTCACAATGTACAAACGGCAGCTTCGTCACTCCCGACATCACCACATATAATTCTCCGGGACTGCGCAGCGCCGCAAGTGTTTCCTGTTTTGTGACCGTTGTCTTCTTCTCGCTCATGATAAGTCTTTCCTTTCGGTATTTCTGCTTCAACTGTTACATTATATCACATCTTACCGAACAGTTCCAACAGATATGGCAGAAAGATAATGCATCCTATGATAACAGACACGATCGCCGCAAACAGCACTGCCCCGGCTGCTGTATCCTTAGCGATCTTCGCCAGCGGCTTTTTCTCCTCTGTCACAAGATCCACCACAGCTTCAACCGCCGTATTCACCAGCTCCAGCGCCGCCACCAGTGCAAACAGGAGCAGACAGATGCACCACTCCGTTGCCGTAATATGAAACAGCGTGCCCGCCAGCGTAACGCAGATAATCGCCAGGCAGTGTATTTTCATATTTCGTTCTTTTCTTATTCCGGTCCATATCCCCTCGAACGCATATCCGAAACTTTCATACAGAGGATTCTTCCTGTTCTTTTTCATTATTTATTCCTTCTATTATTTCTGTTTATCACAATTCTTTCGCTCATTTTCTGGAAAGCAGATGTTTGATAAATACATACAGCACGATCACAAACGCCAGCAGATATCCGACCGCTCCGATCGCCGGGATTCCCAGAATCTTCGGCGTCATATTCGTTGTGCAGATGATGCTGGAGCTGATCAGCAGCGCCATAACCCACAGTCCCATCACAATATTTCTCACCAGACGCCTGAGAAGCTCCGCCAGATCAGGCGTCACCTGGAGATCCAGGTTCACCTTTGCCTGCCCTTTCAGATAGCCGCTCATCATATCCGACACCATGGACGGGATATCCAGGGCCTTCCGGAATGATTTCAGAACACTCCTGCCACTGCTTTTCAATTCTTTTTTCAGGTCGAAATTGCGGAAAAACTCTCCCGACATATGAGCGGTCGCAATCTCGACCATATTGATATCCGGCGCAATGTCCGCCAGCACGCCTTCCATATGGGTCAGTCCTCTTGCGAGCATGGTCAGCCCGTGGGGCATCTTGATCTTGTTGTTCTTCATGACCTCCATCAGATCGGCCATGACCTCCGCCACATTGATCTGCCCCATCTCAACGTTTCCATATTTCATGAGAAGGCCATCGATATCCTCATAGAGCTTCCGCTGGTCCGGCCGCTCCTTAAACTCTCCGATCCCGAGAACTGCCTGCTGGATCAGGCCAACGTCATTAAGCGCCACTCCCTGAACCGCCTTCCCGATCATCTCCCGGTCATGCTCTGTCAGGCGTCCCATCATCCCCATATCAATCCAGATGATCTTTCCATCCCGGATCTTCACATTTCCCGAATGGGGATCTGCATGGAAAAATCCGTCGTCCATCACCTGCTTGATATAGTTATCCACCAGTTTGCTCCCGATCTCCTTTAAATCATATCCTCCCCGGAGCAGAGCCTCCTTATCATCGATCCCGCAGCCGTCAATATACTCCATCACCAGCACGTTTACTGTTGTATACTGCTGATAAAGGACCGGCGTGCCGACAAATGCCACCTCTTTATTTCTCCGGGCGAATTCCTCCATATTGGACGCCTCGGTAAGGAAATTCATCTCGTCTCTAGTGACTGACCACATCTCATCCAGCACAAGATCCAGATCCGCCATCCCTTTGATGCTCACCGGGGGCATCAGCCTTACCGCCTTGTGAAGAAGTGCGATATCCCGCGCCATTTTCTCATAGATTCCCCGGCGCTGCACCTTGACGACAACTTCCTCTCCGCTTTTTAAAACCGCCCGGTGAACCTGGGCAATAGAAGCAGAGCCCTGCGGCTTTTCTTCAATGGAAGCAAATACTCTCTTCCAGGAGCGGCCATAGGACCCTTCAATCACCTCTACAACTTCCTCAAACGGCATGGGAGTCACCTCGGACCTGAGCCGCATCAGCTCATCGCAGTAACGCTTCGGAAGGACATCAGAATGCATTGACATGATCTGGCCCAGTTTAATAAACGTCGGCCCCAGATCCTCCAGAATCGCCCTTAATTTCTCCGGCGTTACTCCTCTTGTAATGTTATGCCTGCGCAGTACCGCTGTGATCTCCCTGAGTCTCGAATTATATTCGATCGGTTCTATCGTACTCATCCGTATCTGTGTTCTCCCTGTTTATTCCTGCCCCTAAGCTTCCTTATCATTTTCACCTTCCGGGCTTTCCTGCTCTTTATCCTCCGCTGCTGAATCAGCCTCATTCTCTCTCTTCGAGATCTGCTCTTTTAATGCCGCCAGTTCCTCCGGTGACATCCTGTCAAGCAGATCCGAAAGCTTCTCCTCCTGCGACGGCTTCACTGCATCCATCTTCTCTTTCACTGTCTTTTTCACATTGTGTTTCAGTTCTTCGTTGAGCACTTTTCCCTGCTCTACCGTCAGTTCACCCTTCTCCACCATCTCGTCCAGAAGCTCTTTGGACTTCTCTGCGGTTACTGCCACCGCACCGATACCTGCCAGGATTACCTTTTTAATGTTGTCACTGAATTTTTCCATTCTTACGTCTCCCTTCTCTGTGTTCTGTCAATGTCTTCCGGCTGCATCCCGCCTGCTTTTTCACTCAGCAGCGCCGCCATACTTCTGTTTATATCTCTCGATGCACTCCTCAATTACCCGGACAGCCCCGAGAGCGCCTTCAAACTCATTGACATCCGTCTTCTTTCCTTCCAGATCTTTGTACACGCTGAAAAAATGTTTAATCTCGTCAAAAATATGTCTCGGCAGCTCTGAAATATCCGTGTAGGCCTCGTATGTAGGATCAGCCCACGGAATCGCAATCACTTTTTCATCCCCGGAACCGCCGTCCGTCATCGTCATAACGCCAATCGGATAGCAGCGTACCAGAGTCAGCGGTTCCAGTGGTTCTGAGCACATCACAAGCACGTCAAGCGGATCACCGTCATCCCCGAGTGTGCGTGGGATAAACCCGTAATTCATCGGATAATGCGTCGATGTATACAGTACTCTGTCCAGAATAATATATCCGGTCTCCTTATCCAGCTCATACTTCTTCTTACTTCCCTTGGATATCTCAATCACCGCAATGAAATCTGTCGGGAAAATTCTCTCCTCACTAATATCATGCCAGATATTGCCCATAAATTATTCCTCCCTCTCCTATAAATTCTCCCAGAACACTTTTTCCATAGCTGCACCGGCTGCTTCCTCGTCTTTCCCCGACACTTCCACACTGATCTCGTCCCCGCATCTTATTCCCATAGACATAAGCTGCATCAGGTGGGCTGCGTCAGCCTGCGCTTCTCCTTTCTTCACAAGGATCTGAGAACTGTATTTCTTAGCCTCTTTCACAATTGTTCCCGCCGGCCTCGCGTGGATTCCTGCTTTGTCTCTGATGACATAATGAAACGATCTCATACAGCCATCCCCCTTCTTTATGGATTTTTGTCCGCCGGAATCAATATTTCCGGGATTTCCGGCGGTAATGAATGGTAACAGTTCCGTCCTATTCCTATAGCTGAACTGTTACAACGAATATACTTTGATTTTACCTCTTTCAGAGTAGTAAGTCCAGAGAGGCGCTGCAATTCGTATAAAAAGAAGATGACAGTTCAGCTATATAGTTAACTAACTTCCGTCAGGGAAGGCGCAGAAAGCGGAGCGGATGGTACTAAAGCTCTCAAATATGTACGAGATAAAGGATCGAGAAACAAAGCTGGAGCTTGAGGCGGTTATGCTGAATATTTCAGGAGATAATAATACCGGGCTGAAAGAAGCGTGCAGAACGTTGAAAGAATATGCACTCTATACGGATAAAATACGAAGATATGCAAAGGGCATGTCTCTGCCGGATGCAGTAGAACGCGCGATTGATGAGTGTATCAGGGATGGGGACCTGGAAAAGTTTCTGAGAAAACATAAATCGGAGGCGAAAGAGATGAGTATTTTTGAATATGATCAGGAAAAGCATATGAGGCAGGAGCGGGAAG
>JAHZHF010000116.1 GCA_019420405.1 Clostridiales bacterium | reverse complement strand
AATCAGCTCTGTTTTCGGATGTTTTGCAAAAGGACGTTAGTGAACTAAATAGCTGTACACCACATCATTTTTCCATTACAATAAATACAGACTATTCCAAAATATTCTCTTCCGAAAGGAGTTTTTCATGCGAAATATTAAACTGACCCTTCAATATGACGGCACGCGCTATCTCGGCTGGAGCCGGCCCGAAAAGGATGGCCGGGAAAAGACGGTCTCCCACCGGATCTCCTCTGTACTGGAGCGGCTGACCGGAACCCCCGTCGTTCTTTTTGCCGGAGCAAAGACAGAATCCCGGGTTCACGCTCTCGCACAGACTGCAAATTTCCAGACTGAATCCCTTCTTTCCCCGGAGGAACTGCGCGCCGCGCTTAACCAATACCTTCCGCAGGATATCTCTATTCTCTGCTGTGACCAGGCGCCGGAACGTTTCCGCGCAGATTTAAACGCCGTATCGCGCACGTATGAATACCGGATCTGCACATCTGAAATATACGATGTATTCACCGCCGCATATTCCGCACACCTGCATCCTGCTCCGGATCTTGAGGCCATGCGCAGAGCTGCGGATCTTCTTATGGGTGAACATGACTTCTCCGGCTTCTCAGGCGCGCGGAAGAAAAGGAACACGCAGAAAAAAGTTCTGGATATCCGTATCGGTTTTTCCGATGATATTCCTGATCTTCTCGTTCTTTCTCTCACTGCAGACGATTTTCTCTACCAGATGCCATCCCTGATCACAGGAACACTTCTGGATGTGGGACAGCATAAGCTGGCGCCGGACAAGATAACGGATATCTTAAAGGGACAACAAAAAGCCGGAACCCACTGCGATCCGAAGGGACTTTTCCTGCACTCCGTCACCTATTAGCCGGGACAGCGGACTTATTCCTCCGGAAGCGGTCACGCTATCACAGAAACAGTCCTGCCACGTGGAATGCAAGAAAGCTTACCACCCAGGCAACAGCGAGCTGGAAACACACAAAGCCAAGGGTCATCTTCGTGCTCCCCACCTCCCGGCGGATGGTCGCGATGGTCGCCGTACACGGCACGTACAGCAGACAGAACACCATCAGCGAATAAGCGTTCGCCGCGCCGAATCCCATGGTGCCGAGAAGGGCGACAAAGCTGTCCATTCCGTGCGCCGTAGTAATATTCTGGATGCCGAAGAGAACGCTGCAGCTTGACACCACAACCTCTTTGGCCGCAATTCCCGCAATCAGAGCCACCACGATCTGCCAGTAGCCGAGTCCCAGAGGCGCGAAGAATGGTACAATCGCCTTTCCGATGATCGCGCCGAAGCTCTTCGATATATCCGTCACAAATCCGGACGGCCCGAGATTCAGAAGCAGCCACATGATAATCGATGCGAGAAAAAGCACGGTTCCCGCCTTCGTCAGATAGTCTTTCACCTTTTCCCACACGTAAACTGCGATGGTCCGGGCATTCGGCGCCTTATACTCCGGCAGCTCGATGAGAAGCGCGTGCTCTGCCTTGCTTCCGTCGATCTTTGAGATGATATACGCAGTCAGGATCGCGACGATGATCCCCAGCAGATACATGGAGTAGCATGCGATCATGGCGTGTTCTCCGAAGAACATGGAAGAGAACAGCACGTAGATCGGCAGTCTCGCGCTGCACGACATAAACGGCGTCACCAGGATCGTCTTTAATCTGTCCTTCCTGTGCTCCAGCGCCCGGGAGGCCATAACAGCCGGAACCGAGCAGCCGAATCCGAGAAGCATGGGCAGAAAGGCTCTTCCGGACAGCCCCAGATGCCCCATAATATCATCCATCACATAGGCCACTCTGGCCATATAGCCGCTGTCTTCGAGGAAGGCGAGCGCCAGGAACAGAATGAAAATGTTCGGAAGAAAGGTAAGAATTCCTCCGACGCCCGAGATAATTCCATCCACGATCAGAGAGTTGAGCATAGGCGACGTACCGATCGCCTCAAGGCCGGAAGACGCAGCTTTGGTAAACCATTCAAGTCCTGTCTCAAAATAACCTTTCAGCCAGTCTCCAATCGTAAACGTCAGGAAAAATACAAGCGCCATAATCAGCAGGAACACAGGCAGGCCGAGCCATTTGCCCGTCATTACCTTATCCACGCGCTCCGTCCGTTCCTCTTTCTCGCTTTTATTGACCAGGACTTCCTCGATCACTTCCTCGATAAAGTCATACTTTTCATTGATAATTTCTTTCTCCAGGCTGTGGTCTGCGATCTCATCTATGTCGACGGGGTATTTCTGCATAACCGTCTCGTCCCGCTCCAGCATCTTAATCGCATGCCAGCGCATGTTTTCCATCTCAGGATATTTCTCCCTGAACCTGGCGATCACCGCATCGATCTTATCCTCAATTTCATCGTTGTACACCATGGCATATTCGCTGTGATGATCGTGCCTGTGCCCGGTCTTGTCCGAGTGATGGTGGATAAACGGTCCCGGTTTCGCATACTCATTGTGGTGCGCCACAGCGTGCATCAGAATTTCCAGCCCGCTCTTTTTCCGCGCCGACACGGGGATCGCCGGGATTCCGAGCATCTCCGGAAGGCGGTGCAGGTCGATTTCCATCCCCCGCTCCTCCACGATATCCATCATGTTAAGCGCCAGAACAACCGGCTTTCCCAGCTCGATGAGCTGCAGCGTCAGGTAGAGGTTTCTCTCCAGACAGGACGCATCGGCTACATCCACAATGACGTCCACTTCATCGCTCATGATACACTCACGCGACACCTTCTCCTCCATCGTATAGGAAGTCAGGCTGTAGATCCCGGGCAGGTCGATCAGTTTAAACTCCTGCCCCTTATATACTGTCCGGCCTTCCTTCTTTTCCACTGTAACGCCCGGCCAGTTGGCTACTTTCAAATTGGCTCCCGTATAAGCGTTAAAGAGTGTCGTTTTCCCACAGTTCGGATTCCCGATAAATCCGACATTGATTACTCCTCCGCTCATGCTGCCGCCTCCTTCACATGGATATTGTCGGCGATCCGTTTCCCGAGGGCGAATCTCGTTCCACGGAATTTCACAGTCATGGCGCCTTTTTTATCATTGTTGAGCACGGTGATCCTTGAGCCCTCCGTAAGTCCGAGAGCTTCCAGCCTGCGCTCCAGATTCAGTTCGATGCTGATCTTTTCCACTATGTAAGTCTGCCCGTTTTGTCCTTCTTTCAGTCTCATAACCTTCTCTTCCTTCGTATATTACTGTTTCCATAATTCAAGCACCGTGCGGGAAAAAATCATTTCCGCGCACGGCGCTTTTGATAATTTTTCTCAGTATTTATTATATACACGGGAAAGTTAGAAGTCAATTCCAACGTAAGTGTTACCTGCTGTCCCATTTGCGGTAGATCGCCTCCAGTGCATCAACCGCCCCGTCGATCCCCAGGAGACTGGTATTGAACATCATGCTGTTGGAATCAATTCCGCCCCATTCTCTTCCGGTTCTCGCCTCATAATAAAGCTTTCTCTCCCGGTCCGTCTTTTTGATCTTATCCACCGCCTGTTTTTCTTCCAGCTTGTAGATCTTCATAATCCGGCGGATACGGTCATCTTTATACGCATAGATAAATGTGTTGATACAGTTGGAGTAATCTCCGAGTATGTAATCCGCGCACCGTCCCACAAAGATTCCCGGGCCAATCTCCGCCAGCTTGCGGATGATCGCGGACTGCCGTTCGTATACCCGGTCACTTAAGGTACGCCCCGCTTCCTCTCCGCTCATAAACGCGGTATACTCACCGGTGCTCACCACATATGCCGAAAGGAATCTCCCCAGGATCGTTTCGTCCACCTTTGTCGCATCCTCATTGCTTATGCGCAGCTCCTGCGCTGCCATGCGGATCAGGTTGTGGTCATAAAGCGGAATATCCAGCCGCTCTGCAAGCCGGTTGCCAACTTCATGTCCGCCGCTGCCAAACTGTCTGCCGATTGTAATGATCGTATGTTTCATCATCTCTGCCACTCCTCCCTGCGGATGCTTATATTCCTGCTGGCAGCGAGCCGGACGGACATGCCTGCATATCCGTCTGACGGCTGCCTTCAGGTCATTATCTGATATACATTATAGCATTTTCACACAGATTTGCACAGAAAAATCTTTGATATTGCACATAATTTTGTGACATTTTCTTATTTTGTTTTCGGATTTACAATCGTATAGTAGCTCTTCGATGTCACCCAGTAAACGATCATATAGAACAGAGCGAATACCAGATAACAGCCCACTGTCACAATCAGGAGGAGCTCCCTGTCTGCCGCCGTAGAGATCAGCATCAGCATCTTTGAAATCAGTGGGAACGCAAAAGCAAGATGCACGCCTGCCATAATAAGCGGCAGGAAAAATACAGTCAGTACCTGGGAATTGATACTCCTTTTTACTTCTTTCTGGGTCATTCCCACTTTCATCAGGATATCAAACCGTTTCTGATCTTCATATCCTTCGGAGATCTGCTTGTAATACATGATAAGCACCGTTCCGAAGAGGAATACCGATCCCAGAAGAATCCCGAGGAAGAATAATCCGCCGTTGATCCCGATGATATCCGACCGTCCCTGGGCCTTACTTTCCGTCATAAAATCTGCCAGAGCTGTATTTTCCTGTCCGAGCTGATTTACGGCATTGAAAATATCATCGTAGATTTCAAGCTGTTTTTCCTCGCTGCAGTCCAGATTAAATCCATACTGCTGAGTGATCCTTCCGAAATAGCCGCCGTACTCCATCGCTGTATCATACTCATACTGCGCCACTGCTTCAACAAAGGAAATATCCTTTACGACAAGGATCAGGCTTCCGTTCATATTGGCTTCAACAGAACCGATCGACACCGGAGCTGCGTTCAGTTTTTCCACATTCCACGTTCCGAATTCCTCAATCGTCAGCGTATCATAGTTGTACTCCATTTTCATCGGGCAGACAAGCATCTCGTCTTCACCAAGTTCCCGGTTTTCGCCTGTGAGGGCGTTATAGTCGGCCAGGGTGATAAAATACAGCTCTATCATACTGCTGTAATCCAGCGTGCCGTTCGCCTCATCTTCATACATATTGAGCTTAAACTGATCTCCCGCCTGGATTCCGTAATTATCATAGAGATAATATTTCTGTACATCCTGCGCCGTCATTCCATATTCTCCGAGCACGCCGCTCATCGCTTCGATGTACGGTTCTGTGATGCTCTGGTCCGGCGCTTTTGTAAATTCATCATACATACTGATGTTAATGTCCCTGGTGTACCGCTGTTCCACCGCCTGATCCACCTGCGTATACACGCATGTCGTGGACGATACCGTAACCAGCATCATCGTAGAGAGGATACAGATGGACGCAAGGCCTGCACCGTTTCTCTTCATCCGGTATGCCATGGAAGAAAGAGACACAAAATGTTTCGTCTTATAATAGTAATTTTTATTTTTCTGCAGGATACGGCACAGGGCCACAGAGCCTGAGATAAAGAGAAGATACGTCGCCACGATAACCAGAAATACTGCGTTGAAGAACATCATCATCGCAGATACCGGATCCAGGATGGCCACCGCTATATAATATGCAATTCCCAAAAGGATCAGTCCGATCAGCGCCAGTATCCAGTTCGCCTTCGGCGGCTTCTCACCTACATTCTCGCTCCGAAGCATTTCCACCGGGCGCAGCCTGTAGATGGAGACCAGCATCCGCATCATGATCAGCGCAAAAATGCCGAGAAAAAGTGCTGCAGTATACAGGACAGAATCCAGTTCCATGGTAATTCCGAATCCCGTGGTTCCGCCGAGCATCCTGACCGCAGCCAGCTCCGCCAGTTTTGAGAAAAGAACTCCGCATAAGAGTCCCAGCACGATGGAGACTGCGGCGGTGATCAGATTTTCCCAGATAAGGATTTTCACCAGGTTTCTTTTCCCCATTCCAAGGATGTTATACAGCCCAAACTCCTTCTGCCTTCTCCTGACCAGAAAAGAATTGGTATAGAAGAGGAAGATCAGGGCGAAAACTGCGACCACAAATACGCCCACACCCAAAAGTCCCTGCAGCAGATCTCCTCCACGTATTGTTTTGAAAGTCTCGTTCACAGAGAGAAATCTGACTACATAGAACATCATAATCATACAGATGCAGGTCAGAATATAGGGGAAATAAAACTTTCTGTTCTTTAATATCCCGTCCTTTGCCAGTCTGATATAAAATCCGCCCCTCATCGTCTCTCACCACCTGTCGCAAGCATTGTAAGTGTATCGGATATTTTCTGGTAGAGCTGCTCATCCGAAAGTTCTCCTCTGTAAAGCTGGTGGAACACCTCCCCGTCACGGATAAAAAGAACCCTTCCGGCGCGGCTTGCAGCTTTTACCGAGTGCGTCACCATAAGGATTGTCTGGCCTTTTTTATTGATTCTGGCGAACAGGGAGAGCAGTTCGTCCGTTGACCTGGAATCGAGCGCTCCCGTCGGTTCATCTGCCAGAATCAGTCTCGGATCAGTGATCAGCGCTCTCGCCGCTGCCACTCTCTGCTTCTGCCCTCCGGAGATCTCGTAGGGATACTTTTCCAGAAGCGCCGCGATTCCAAGATCCTGCGCAACCGGAGTCAGTTTTTTCACCATGTCTTTATATGCCATTCCCTTGAGCACAAGGGGAAGGAGGATGTTATCCTTTACGTTAAATGTATCCAGCAGATTGAACTCCTGAAACACGAATCCCAGATTATCCCGCCGGAACCTGGATATATCCTTGTCCTTCACCTCGGAGAGCGGCCTGCCGTCCAGATAAACCTCTCCTTCCGTCGGCTTATCCAGCGCCGCCATGATATTCAGCAGCGTCGTTTTTCCTGACCCGCTCTCTCCCATGATTGCAACGTACTCTCCCTCCTCCACGGAGAAATTCACGCAGGAAAGAGCCTGCACCTGATTTCCCCCGAACCGGGTTCTGTATATTTTTTTCAGATTTTTCACTTCCAAAACAGCCATAACTTCTGCACTCCTTCAACTGATATTGTCCAACGCCTTTGAACTGTACTCAGTATATCAAAGACAGAGGGAATGCTGACATCGAATTCTGTGACATTCCCTCTGTCCTGTGTGACACTTTTGTAAGATCTGCCCCTGTACTGTTCCTTCCCCTCCGGAAAGTTCTTCTCATTCTGCCTGGAGCGGGTACGACGAAAGATCCACGATAAACCTGCTGCCCTTCCCCGGTTCAGATTCCACCGTTATCTCATGCCCCAGCTTGTCCGCAGCCTTCCGGCACAGATAAAGGCCGATTCCTGTGGATTTCTTATCTGACCTCCCGTTATATCCGGTGTATCCCTTCTCAAAAATCCTCGGCTGGTCTTCCGGCGAGATGCCGATTCCCGTATCTTCAACTATGAGCCGCTTTCTGTCGTCCACCGTGATCGTGACAGATCCCTCGGACGTATATTTCACCGCGTTGGAGAGAAGCTGCTCGATAATGAGTGACAGCCACTTCGCATCTGTCAGCACCCATTCCGCAGTCCCTTCATATACAAGGCGGAGTCTCCTGCGAATAAACTGCCCCGCATATTTGCGCACCGCCTTACGGATGATCTCATCCAGTGCATACTCCTGAATCACCAGATCTGACGCCCCACTTCCCAGCCGGATATAAGAGAGCGCCATATCCGCATACTGCTCTACCCGGAACAGCTCCGCGGCCAGATCTCTGTTCTCCTGTGTATCTGACTGCTGGAGCATCACCTTCATCACCGCAATGGGCGCTTTGATCTGATGCACCCACACCGCATAGTAGTCCTCTGTATCCCTGGCTGCCTGCTCCTGGCTCTCCCTCTCCCGGCGCACACTCCTGACAATCTGGTCTAAGTTTTCCTGATACGCCTTTTCCGTCTGGCTGTCCGCCCTCGGAAGCACATCCGCCATGTCAGAGAATACGCCCTCCCCAAAGCTGATCCGCCTGAGTTCCTCCACCTTATTCTTCTGTCTGAGAGAACCAATGAATAAGAACACCACACCACAGACAGCAGATAAAAGAAGCGGATACCACACCGCGTCCATTTCAATCCCATACAGCGCAAACACAACCGCAAATATCATGCCGCAGATCAAAAACAAAAGGCATATGTACCGGCAGTCATACAAATATCTGAAAAAACGCTTCATCTTCTCCCCCTAAACCTGTTCAATGATATACCCCTCACCGACCTTTGTCGTAATAAAATCCGTAAGTCCCGCCTTCTCGAGCTTCTTCCTCAGACGCGCAATATTCACAGTCAGAGTATTTTCCTCAATATAATTGTCCGTCTCCCACAGCCGCGTCATGAGAGTGTCTCTGCTCACAAGCCTCCCTTTATTTTCCATCAGAGTCTGGAGAATACGGAACTCGTTTTTCGTCAGACTGATCTTCTGACCCTCGTAAGTCAGAGTCGTGTCGTACAGATTTAAGATTGCGCCCCTGTGCTCCAGCACAGGGATCTTTCCTGCCAGATCGTAGGTCCTTCTCAAAACCGCCTGCACTTTCGCAGTCAGTACACTCAGATCAAAAGGTTTTGCGATAAAGTCATCTCCGCCCATATTCACTGCCATAATAATATTCATGTTGTCCGCAGCGGATGAGATAAAAATAACAGGTACATTTGAGATCCTGCGGATCTCGCTGCACCAGTGATATCCGTTATAAAACGGAAGCGTAATATCCATGAGAACAAGATGCGGATCATATTCTGTAAATGTGGAAATCACGTTCTGAAAGTCCTGAACATATTCCGCCTCATTCCCCCACATTTTCATCTCTTTCTGGATTGCCTGCGCCATCGCCAGGTCGTCTTCAATGATCAGTATTTTATACATGCCGGCCTCCTTATATGTGGAAAGCGCCCGCCGGAAGCGGTCGTCTATACATCCAGTTTTACCACAAACTCTATCTCATATCAATATACGGCAGCTATTTAGTTCATTATCTCCCGTATGAAAAACGTCCGAAAACAGGAACGATTCTCAAACGTATTCTGCGGGGATGGAGGAC
>JAHZHF010000115.1 GCA_019420405.1 Clostridiales bacterium | reverse complement strand
GGAGCGAAGCCCGGAGCCGTCCTCCATCCCCGCAGAATACGTTTGAGAATCGTCCCTGTTTTCGGACGTTTTTCATCCGTAAGTTATTGAACTTTATAGCTGTGCCGTTCTTAATAAAATCCTAAGATTTTCCCCCTTCCCTCTTAAAAAATCCCTATTATTATGTATACTGTAAGGAGTGAGGTGATAAGCAATGTACAACATACTGGTATGTGACGACGACAAGGAGATTGCGGAAGCGATTGAAATCTATCTCTCCCAGGAGGGATACAATATTCTGAAAGCATATGACGGGATCGAGGCTCTGGAGATCCTGGAGAAAGAGGATGTAAATCTTCTGATTCTGGATGTGATGATGCCGCGGATGGACGGAATCCGGGCTACACTTAAGATCCGTGAGAAGAACAGTATCCCGATCATTATTCTGTCAGCGAAGTCGGAGGATGCAGATAAGATCCTTGGGCTGAACGTGGGAGCGGACGATTATGTGACGAAGCCGTTTAACCCGTTGGAACTGACTGCCCGGGTGAAATCTCAGCTCCGCAGATACAATCAGCTCGGCGGTTCTCCGAAGGGAGAGGAAGACCGGATTTACGAGGTGGGCGGACTGCGCATCAACGATGATCTGAAAGAGGTGACAGGGGACGGGGAAAAAGTGAAGCTGACGCCAATTGAATACAATATTCTTCTGCTTCTCATGAAGAATCAGGGAAGGGTATTCTCGATCGGGCAGATCTACGAGTCAATCTGGAACGAGGAGGCAATTGGCGCGGATAATACGGTTGCCGTGCATATCCGCCATATCAGAGAAAAGATTGAGATCAACCCAAAGGAGCCGAGATATTTGAAAGTCGTATGGGGAGTGGGCTATAAGATTGAGAAAGATCAAAAGAGATAAGCGGGAAAGGAAAATTCCGGGAAGAAAGGGGGAGGCCTGTGGGACAATGGTACAGAAAGAAAGCGGTTAAAGCGTGTGTGCTGGCGGCCGGGATACTGAGCGGAGCTGTATTTGTCACGTCGCTTGGGGTGGCAGTTTCAGCTTCCGGAACGGCAAGTCCGGCGGAAATCGTAAGTATGGTGAACGAGCCGTATGAGGAGTCTTCGGGATTCAATACATCGGTGGAATCTCTGGTGATTACGATTTTTGAGAAGGTGAAGCTGACCGACTTTTTTGAGACAGACGGAGCATATAATCCGGATAAAGTGATTGATATCGTGGAGTACGGTGAGAACGGAACCGCCAGTGGCGAGAATACGTCAGGGCTGGCGTACCGGCTGGAGGATCTGGTGAACTGGAGCAAGGAAGTCACGGAGTCCGGAGGGAGCGGCTACTATGAGTATGACAGTGGGACTTATCAGACAGATACACTGTATGAGGAAAACGGCGTGGTCGTCTGCCAGAAGCAGGACGGAAGTTATGATTATTACTATATAGATGACTTCATTAAACGATTTGACACAGGGCTTTTCACTGCCGAGTTCACGGATGAATATATGACGCAGTCAGAGTTTTTGAGGCTGCTCCAGGAGGGAACATATACCTCTTCATCCGGTGACGTGAAGATCAGTACACGGGATGGAAGTGAGGGGTATGTGGATTGCTGGAATTTCGGGAGAAGCCTCCGGGAAAGCTATGCCCCGGCAGGCGAATCGAACCTTCTGGATGCGGTCAACAATTCGGAACAGCTCAACGGGAAGCTTTCAGATATTTATAACAGCCTGAACTATGCCCTGAATGACATATACATTAATTATATGGATTATCAGGGCGGCTGGGAGTATCTGCAGGAAGGAAACACGAATCTGACATATCTGTATGTGGACAGCAGGACGAAGACTGTGGATACGAACCGGAAGGAATATGAAGATTATGAAAAAGCCGGGGAGAATATTGAGAAAATGACCTCGGGTGATTCGGTACGATACATGGTTGTGTACCCGGAGCTGCAGGATTTTGATACCAATATGAACGTCTCTGCGTCTTCGGAATGGGGCGATATCAGGGCGACTGAAGGTGAGGAAAATTCTTCGGATATTTTCGCGGTGGCGGTAGATACGTCATATCCGATACAGGATGGATTCTACGATGCAAGTGTGAACTATGAGGAGGCGGTTCCGCAGCTTGCCGTGAATCTTGTGCTTTTTGTGATAAGCGGGATCATTTTCTTCATATCCTTTGTGTGGATCACAGTGACAGCGGGCAGGAAACCGGGAAGCGGGCCGGACAGTGATCAGATCTGCCTGAACGGATTTGACCGATGGAAGACGGAACTGGCGGCGGGAGCAGTGATCCTGTTCTGGGGGATTGTGTCGTGGCTTCTGGTAAGCAGCGGGATGTTGACGACCGGTCTCATCCAGACGACAGAGTCGGTTTCTTATTATACCAGCCAATTCGGAGGAACACTCGGATACTATCCGTCTCTGTTTGTGAATGCGATGAGCATGTCAGACGTAGCGATAATGTTTGTATACGGGCTCTTTACATTTACCTGTTTCTTCATTGGGTATACAAGTCTGGTCCGCAGGATTAAGGCGAAGATACTCTGGAGAGGGAGCCTGGTCTGCGCAGTGCTTTCCTTCGGGAGAAAAGTGTTCGGTGCACGGTCGGTCACGATGCGGACTTTAGTGGTACTGATGGCGTTTCTGTGTATTCAATGGCTGGCGATCCTGGTTCGGAATGTTCCTGTGATGCTTCTGACCCTTGTGGTTGACGGGATTGCGGTGTGGTATGTACTGGGCGGCGTCATGGCAAAGGCCAGGATAAAGAAAGGGATCGAAGAGATAGCGTCCGGGAATCTGGGGTACCGGATCGATTTAAACGGACTGCGGGATACAGACCTTGATATGGCGGAGAAAGTCAATGATATCGGAAGCGGCCTGAACCGTGCGGTTGACGAGGCTATGAAAAATGAGCGGCTGAAAACAGACCTGATTACGAACGTGTCTCATGACATCAAAACACCGCTTACATCTATCATCAATTACGTGGATATTCTGAAACGCTCAGATATTGCAGATGAGAAGATCCGGGGCTATCTTGATATTCTGGAGGCGAAGGCCCAGCGCCTGAAAACGCTGACAGAAGATGTGGTAGAGGCGTCAAAAGTCAGCAGCGGGAACATTACGCTGGAGTGTATGGACATGAATTTAGGAGAGCTGATCCAGCAGACAGAGGGGGAACTGGCAGAGAAATTTTCGGCAAGGAATCTTTCTTTCGTATTGACTATGCCGGAGGAAGCGGCCGTGATCCACGCGGACGGACGCAGGATGTGGCGTGTCCTGGAAAACATTTTCGGGAATGCGGCGAAATACGCCATGCCGGGAACCAGAGTTTACGCAGATCTGCTTCTGACAGAAGAACTGGTGATATTTACATTGAAAAATGTATCGGAACAGCAGCTTAATATATCGGCCGATGAGCTGACCGAACGGTTTATCAGAGGAGATATTTCTCGGAGTACGGAAGGAAGCGGGCTGGGGCTGTCCATCGCGAAGAGTCTGACCACCCTGCAGGGCGGAGAATTTGAGCTTTACCTGGATGGGGATCTGTTCAAGGTGGAGATACGGTTTAAGCGGGTGAAATGATATAGAAAATCAGCTATAAAGTTCAATAGCTTCCGAATTCAAAACGTCCGAAAACAGAACCGATTCTCAAACGTATTCTGCGGGGATGGAGGACGGCTCAGGACTTCGCTCCAGGGAATAAGTGAAACTACAAAGTACCGGATACGGATTAAAGGCAAGGACAGCCGGGGCTTAACTCGCTGACGCTCAGACAAGCGCCCCGCCTGCCCTAACATCCGTATCCGGTACTTTAAGTTTTACTAATCCCCTTCCGAAGGCGCCCCTCGCCATCCTCCATCCCCGCAGAATCTTTCTTGAAATGGGGCTGTTTTCTGTTTTTTTCAAGACAGAAGTCAATGAATATATAGCTTCCAGAAATAAGGCGCGGCCGGAAGACTTTCGTAACCGAGAGTCCTCAAGCCGCGCCATTACTGCATTTGTCAGCCTGTTTAGGCAGTAACACTTCCGGACACATTTTGACAGAAAATGTTAGTGCACTAAATAGCTGAACTGTTATTCAAAAAGCCGCATTATCCCAGATCAGCGGAAAGCCGCCTGAGCTCCTCCCTGTACTGTGCCTTCTCAGGTACCTCATGGGTAAAGTCAAAGGAGTAGAAATAGTCAAGGGAAGCTCTCTTGCAGGTCTCGAGATGGGTGCGCATGAGCCGCTCGGTTTTGCTGATATCATCCTTTGCGAGCAGACTGTCGAGAATCTGCAGATGCTCTTTTTTGGCATTGTGGATCTTTACCTGGTTCTGCTTGCTTGCTATGACAATACGTGTATTATCGTCAAATACCTTGCGCATAATATCGATAATATAACGGTTTCCACAGTGTTCTATGATGAATAAATGCATGGCGGTATCCAGCCGCAGGGAAGCGTCAAGGGTCATTGAGTCGTCGCATAACCGTTCTTTAAACATCAAAATCTCATTGTCATCCAGATATGGGGCTGCCAGTCTGAGGGCAACAGGTTCCAGTTCAATGCGGGCCTGAAAGATCTGCAGTACATCTGAGATGGAAATATCAGTTACATAAATTCCCTTTTTGGGAAGGATTTTCAGGTAACCGTCGTTTTCGAGGCGGCTGATCGCTTCGCGGACAGGAGTTCTGCTGACGCCGTATTCCTGTGCGAGCTGCATTTCGTTTAATATTGTTCCAGGCGGATAGACGCAGGTGATCAGTTTATCTTTCAGTTCAGAATACAGATAGTTCTTTTTGTCTTTTGAATGAATAGACATAATTTATTTTACCCCCTAACTTTAGAAACAGTATACTAATACGGCCGGATGTCTGAAACTGGCGGGCTGAACTGATATTTTTATGGCGCATCATGTATACAACAAGTATATTATATGCCCTTCTGTTGTTTTTTTCAACTGTAAAAATTGATATTTTAATAACAAAATAAAAGCGTGATTTTCTGGAAATACTGCTTTTTATTGTGCAAAATGCATAATAAGTCATATGTATTTTTATGTAATATGTGTATTGAACAACAAAAAAGATTGATATATACTTTCGGTATACAACATGAAACGATGATGTATACAAAACGATTAAGGAGGTTTGCAACTATGGCAAGCAAAAAGACATTAAGAGAAATTTTAGAAGCATCAGATCAGTGTATTCTTGTTCCGTGTGTGTACGATTGTGCGTCCCAGCGGGCTGTGGAAATGTGTGGTTTCCCGATCAGTCTGTTGAGCGGCGGAGAAGTTTCTATCAGCTTAAACGGTGTGATTGATTATGGATTTACGAATCTGACAGACCTTGAAGGTGTAGTGGCGAGAGTGTCTCAGACAAGTTCGATTCCGTTGATTGCTGATATTGAGGATGGATTTGGCGGACCGCTGGCGGTTTACCGCTCTGCGAAGATTCTTTCAAGAGCCGGAGCTGCAGCGCTCCAGTTAGAGGATTCCTGTGATATGGAAGAGTCCACGTCAATTCTTCCGCGAGATAAATATCTGGCGAAGGTAAAAGCTGCGGTTGCTGCATTGGAGGGAACGGATACTCTTCTGATTGCAAGATCCAACGCGAATCCTTATGATCCGGAACAGATGAAAGAAGGCTGTGAGAGGCTGAAAGAAGCGATGGATCTGGGCGCGGATATGGCCATGATGGTTCTGATCACTGACTATGAGCACGCAAAACAGATGGCGGAGATGGTTCCGGGCTGGAAGATTTTCGCAGACGTAAGAGCGGACAACGGCGTGCCGAACGTAACGATGGAGCAGCTTACGGATCTTGGATTCAAACTCTGCTCTACCCACTTTACAATGAAAGCAGCGATGGAAGGAATGCTTGAGCACGGCAAAGAGAACTTCAAGAATCAGAGTGTAGCATATACATTTACTCATGCGTCCGGAACAGGAAAACCGGATTTCAGCGCAAGCCCGATGTTTGCGCCGCAGGATTACCTGGAGCTGGAGAACCGTTTTACCGGTCAGGATAAAGAGTACACAATCGTAGGACATCACGTGGATGATTATCCGGAAGGATTTAAGAAAGTAGACATTGAAGAGAGGCTGTAAAGAATCCGACTGGTAAAGCAAACGGACTATATGAAAATCTGAGGCGGGTATATGCAAAAGGACAGCACTGCCCGCTGAGGAGAAGAGGAGGAAATATCACATGGATATGCTGGCTATTATATTGGGACTGGTGATTCTGCTTGTCCTGACATTGAAGAAAATTCCTGTCACGGTAGCGGCACTGATCTCAATCATATTCATTGCACTTCTCAGCGGAATGAATGTGCTTACCACAGTGACGGAAGACTATATGGGCGGACTTGCGTCATTTGTGCAGTCGTCCTGGCTGATGCTTCTGCTTGGGGCGATCCTGTCGAAGCTGATGGACATGACAGGAGCTGCGAGATCCCTGGCTACGGTAATTATCAATAAACTGGGTGAGGCCAGAGCGATCCCGGCAATTATTTTGGCCGGAGCGCTTCTTACATACGGCGGTGTGTCATCTATGGTGGCGTGTTTTGCACTCTACCCGATCGCACTTGCAATTTTCAGAAAGGGAAACCTTCCGCGATACCTGATCCCGGCATCGATCGGAGCAGGAATTTTTACCTGGGTAACGATGCTTCCGGGAAATCCATCCATACAGAATATTATTCCGACGACTTACCTGGATACAACTGCTATGGCTGCACCGCTGGTTGGTATTGTGGCGGCTGTTGTAACATTTGTCCTGCAGGTGATCTATTTCAGCCATGAGATCAAAAAAGCACGGAAGAATAACATCGGATTCCAGGCTGACGAAGACACGAACCGCGTTCTGGCAGAAGCGGATAAGCTGGAGGCAGAAGGAAAGATCCCGAATCCAGTTCTCTCAGTTCTCCCGATTATTGCAATCGCGGTTGTTCTGAATGTGTTCAATACGGATATTACAGTAGCGCTTTTAAGCGGAATCGTTCTCTGTGCCCTTTTGTTCTTTAAGAACCTGAAAGGAAAAGAGATCCTTCAGCCGATGTCAGAAGTAATCAACAGCGCCGCTTCCACGACGATTACAGCGTCAGCGATCGTAGGAATCGGAAGCGTGGTGAAGGTTGCGCCGGGATTTGAGAAGATCGTAGATTTTATCCTGAACTTTACGCAGTCCGGAGGAAACCCGCTGCTGATCTTCGGTATAGCGACAACTCTTCTTTGCGGACTTAACGCATCCGGAATGGGCGGACTTTCCACTACTTTGTCAGCGCTGGGTGAGACATTTGTAAATATGGGTGTAGACCCGTCGATCCTCCACAGAGTCGGAGTTATCGCATCTACCGGACTGGACAGCCTCCCGCACAGCGGTGGTATCGTAGCGGTTCTGGCAATCTCCGGTATTTCTTACAAGGACGGCTATAAGCACCTGTTTGCGACAACGGTTGTTATTACGCTGATCGCAATGTTCGTAGCGATTATACTGGGCAATATTTTATATCCGATCGCATAGAAAGACAGGAGGAATAGAAAATGAACCTGAGTATATTGAAGAAAAAAACGGTTCCGTCTTTTAAGGAGCTTGTAGCAAAAGAACAGATATTTGCTCCCTGTATCTGGGATTGCAGAACAGCCAGGGCAGCAGAACTGGCCGGATTTAAGGCGGCGCTTTTAAGCGGGGGCCAGCTCGCAGAGAGCGTTGTGGGGCTGCCGGACATCGGTATGATTACAGCGGACGACCTGGTACAGAGTACGGAGCGGATCTGCAATTATTCGTCACTGCCTATTATTATAGATGCAGATGACGGTTTCGGTGAAACTCCTCTTACAACTTACCGTCTGATCCGCAGGCTCATCAGCGCAGGAGCGAAGGGATGCACCCTGGACGACACGACGGGAATCCGCGGCTGGAACCGCTGGGGAGCTGCCATGATGAAGGGATATAAAGAGGGCGATATCGACCATGCTGTAATTGGAAGAGAAGAATGGCTGGCGAAAATTGCCGCTGCACTTTCGGCAGCGAAGGGGACGGATTTTCTTGTGATCGCGCGGACAGAGTGCAAGCTGAAATATGGACTGGATGAAGCGATCACCCGCTGTAAGGCAGCGGTTGCTATGGCTGAGGATATGGGCGTGGATATTATGACGCTGATTATCGGTCTTAAGACAATCGATGAGGCGAAACGCGTAGGCGCAGAAGTTAAGGGCTGGAAGATGTGGCCGGATGTAATGTCAAAGAACGGGAAACCGGATGTGTACTTAAGTGACATTGAACCGTACGGGTTTAACTTCATCACGTGTCATTATATGGAGAAAGCCTCCATGTACGGAATCTATGACTACTCTAAACATGTAGTGGCAGAGAGAAATACCGTATATGCGGACGAGCATGACATGGGAGGAATGACGCCGGAAGAGCGGAATCAGTGGATTGATATGGGACTCAACTGCTGGATCGACATGGAAGATGAGTTCAACGAGAAAGCGGCGAAGTTCAATAAAGAATAACAGGATAAGTGAGGCAGCAATTATGATTCGCAGAAAAGAAATGATTACTTTCGAGAAGAAACCGGCTCCGTTTGGCGGTACAGGAGAAATCAAGGTCAGGAATCTTCTCAAAGGTGAGGAAGAGATGTACTGTGCGGGCCGGGTGTTCGCCCACACAACAGTGTATCCGGGCAGTGCCATCGGATACCATGTACATCAGAATGAGTCGGAGACTTACTACATTATGAGCGGCGAAGGGAAATATAATGACAACGGAACAGTGACAGAGGTTCACCCCGGTGACGTATTTTTCTGCGGCGCAGGAGAAGGGCATTCAATAGAGGCAGTGGGAGGGCCGATTGAGATGATTGCATTGATTCTCTATGACAAAAGATCAGCTATTTAGTGCACTAACATTTTCTGTTAAATACGGCCGGAAGCGGGGCGGAATGTTTTGAAAATCGTATTCTGATGAAGGAAACAGGCGTTACATGCTTCGTTCCGGAATCTGGGAAGA
>JAHZHF010000114.1 GCA_019420405.1 Clostridiales bacterium | reverse complement strand
CCACAAGTCCGGACGTCGCGCTCTGGTACTGCGCGCTTGCCGTATCGCATCTGGAGATCTCATTTCCCTCCAGCGCATTCGGAGAATTCACAAAAAGTCTTCCGTCCTTCTCCTCCATAAAAGTAAAGTCAGCCAGTCCGGGAACCACTGCAAGTCCCCCTCCACACATACCGAAAATCGCAGCGATCTGCGGCACAACGCCGGAAGCCATAGTCTGTTTATAATACAGTCCGCCAAATGCCTCCAGAGCGTCCGTAGCTTCCTGAAGTCTTAAGCCCGCGCAGTCGATCAGTCCGATCACCGGCGCGCCCATCTTCATCGCCATGTCGTAGATGTTCGCGATCTTTTTCGCATGCATCTCTCCTATCGCCCCATTAAGAACTTCGGCATCCTGGCTGTACACATACACAAGGTTGCCGTCGATCACACCGTGTCCGGTGATCACGCCGTCTGATGGAGTTTCTTTTTCCTGCAGGTTGAAATCCGTACTTCTGGCAGTAACAGCGCCGCCGATTTCAACAAAGCTGCCCTCATCAAGCAATGTGGCAATTCGTCTGCTTGCTGAGTTTTTTGTTGCATTGTAGCTCATATTCTAGCCCTCCATATCAATAAATTTGTTTAAATAAACCAAAATTTCTGCCTATTCTAGTATATATCAGCATGTTTGGAATTTCAATTCAAAATTGACATTTTTTTCACAGTTATAATTCAGCCGTTTCATTCAATAAGTGAAACTAAAAGTTCCAGCGAAGGACTAAATACAGGTGCTGACGTCCTTCTCTGGAACTCTATGTTTAACTGATATATAGCTGTTCTGTCACTACTTTCGGTTTCTGTACTGTACCGGGGTGATGTTGTACATCTTCTTGAACACCCGGTTAAAATGTTCCACATTCTGATATCCGACGGATTCCGCGATATTCTCCACTGTAGCGCTGCTTCCCTTGAGCATCGCACGAGCTTTTTTCATACGGATCTTCTTTAAGATATCCCCGAAAGTCATGCCTGATTTCTCCTTGATGTATTTGGAGAGATACGGTTTAGAGAGGAAAAATTTCTCTGAGAGGTCGTCAAGAGTCACATCTTTATAATTTGCATAAATATAGTTTGTGATCTCCAGAAGTCTCTCATCTTTCCCGCTCTGTACCTCTGCCACTTCTTTAATCTTATTCACCGCAACGACAAGGGCTTCAATGGAAGCCTTGATGATATCCGCGTCGATTCCGACGCCCCAGTAGCGCTGCTTGTTGCATGTCACACCGACATAAGCTACCGCCCTGGATGAGGAGCCCCTTGTCAGGGAGTGCTCTTCGTAGAATGCCAGCTCATAGCTCACGTCAAAATAGTGCTTGATCGCATTGCTGACCGCATCCAAACGTCCGTTTCCAACACCCATGATCTTGTGCGTATTTCCGTTGTGATGGATCTCCGCCTCCGCGATGATGCCGTCCTCCTGTTTGAAGTGGCATTCGTCCACAGTGAATACCGGTTTTGCCGTGATGTAATTGTCCTCGAAAATATGGTATACCCAATCCGGAGTAAGCTCTTTATGCGCTTTGTCTGACACATCTTTCACAAGATAGCCGACCTCTTCCTTCATCTTCTCCGGCAGGCTGATGCCAAAGCTCTGTTTCAGGATGTAGTTTACGCCGCCCTTGCCGGACTGACTGTTGATGCGGATCACGTCCGAATCGTACCTGCGGCCCACATCCTTGGGATCGATCGGAAGATACGGAACAGTCCATTTCTCGCTGTTGTGCTCTTCCCTCCAGGTCATTCCCTTTGCGATCGCATCCTGATGGGAACCGGAGAACGCAGTAAATACAAGTTCTCCCGCGTACGGCTGGCGCGGGGATACCTTCATCCGGGTCACGCGCTCATACACTTCGCAGATGTCGCTCATATTTGAGAAATCCAATTTCGGATCAACGCCCTGGGAGAACATATTCATGGCAAGCGTGATAATGTCCACGTTTCCTGTTCTCTCGCCGTTTCCAAAGAGGGTTCCCTCGATCCGGTCTGCGCCTGCAAGGATTCCCAGCTCCGCGTCGCTGATTCCCGAGCCTCTGTCATTGTGCGGATGAAGGGAAAGGATGACATTCTCCCTGTGAAGGAGATGCTTGTTGAAATACTCTACCTGGCTTGCGAATACATGAGGCATGGCATTTTCAACCGTTGTCGGCAGGTTGATGATCGCCTTGTTGTCCTTTGCCGGCTTCCAGATATCCAGAACTGCATTACACACCTCAAGCGCATAGTCAACTTCCGTCCCCTGGAAGCTTTCCGGGCTGTATTCAAAGGTGAAGTTTCCTTCCGTTTCCTCCGCCAGCTTCTTTAACAGAGCCGCGCCGTCTATAGCGATCTGCTTGATCTCTTCTTTATTTTTTCTGAAAACCTGCTCCCGCTGTGCAACAGAAGTAGAATTGTATACATGTATAATCGCATGCGGTGCACCTTTTACCGCCTCGAATGTACGCTTGATGATATGTTCTCTCGCCTGAGTCAGTACCTGTATGGTCACATCATCCGGTATCATATTCTGCTCGATCAGCGCACGAAGGAACTGATACTCAGTCTCTGACGCCGCCGGAAAGCCCACCTCAATGACCTTGAATCCTACGTCTACCAGAAGCTGGAAGAATTCCAGTTTTTCATCCAGGCTCATGGGCTCGATCAGAGCCTGATTGCCGTCACGAAGATCTACGCTGCACCAGATCGGTGCTTTTTCAACAGCGTCCTTCTTCACCCAGTCATAACAAGGTTCCGGCGGCATAAAATAAGTCTTTTCGTATTTCTTCCAGTTTTCCATAACAGTACACTCCTTATATTTAATCAATTTGATTGTTTTATTTTATCCTCACCTATCCTATCATATGATACGCTGCCGTACCAGTGACAAATTTAATCATTTCGATTGATCTTTTTTATCCTTGCAACAAAATTAACCCCGCTATGTATCCGGCACACACAGAGAGCTCCCGTCTTTCCACCGCCGCCCCGGCAATCAGGGTAAAAACCGCCACTGTTTCTCCGTCCACCGTACAGACAGCGCTCCCCAGCTCCTGCCCTTTTTCGACCGGAGCTTCCACCTTCCCGGGAAGATGATACTCTGTTTCAACCTGCTCTCCCTTTTTAAGCAGGATTCTCCGTCCGGCGCCTTTCGCCTCTGTCTGTATCCGCACCGGTCCGCTGGCCGGGAATCGTCCCTGATATCCGTTCACAACCAGCAGGGAAGTGTCCTCCGGCTCAAGAGATTCGGGAGTAATCTCCTGATATTCATAGTTTTCCAGTGCGTAGTTCATCAGTTTCCCCGTATCCGCCCATTTATATCCTTTGTTATTCGGCCACCCGCACGCGAGAAGAGCCACGATAAAGGTGCGGTCATCCCGCCTCAGGGCGCCCACATAGCAGTATCCGGCGTCGCTTGTAAATCCTGTCTTTCCACTCAGTGCCCCGTCCATCATTTTCAAAAACGCATTGTGGTTCGCGCAGGAGTAGTTCCCGGTCTGACTGCAGTCGGCAAACGTATACGACTCTGTCCGCGTAATCTCCAGAAACTCGTCTTTCTTCTCCGAGAGCATGATACAGTAGCGCATGATCCCTGCCAGATCCTTTGCAGTCGTGTGATGGAAGCCGTTCTCATCCGAGGCGTCGAGCCCGTTTGGCGTGATAAAATAGGAGTCCGCACATCCAATCTCTTCTGCCTTCCGGTTCATCATCTCCGCAAAGTCTTCGGTGCTTCCGCCAATATGCTCCGCAATCGCCACTGCAGAATCATTATGCGACTCAAGCATGAGGGAATAAAGCAGATCTTTCAGATAAAAAAGCTGCCCCTCCCGCATCCCCAGTTTCACCTCCGGCTGCGCCGCTGCTTCGGCACTCACCCTGACCTGATCCGACAGATCCCCGTTCTCGAGTGCCAGGATACAGGTCAGTATCTTCGTTGTGCTGGCCATGGCCATGGACTCGGTTCCGTTTTTGGCAAATAAAACACGCCCGCTTCCTGCGTCCATCAGGACCGCTGAACGGGCGTATAACTCAGACGGTTTTATCTCAGAGGCTTCCCCCGGAGCCGTCTCTTCTGAAATCATCTCTTCTGCGAAACTCCATTGCGCACCGGAATTATAGATGCTGTCTCCGGAAGATGCCGCCTCGCCGGTGAAACAAAAATAAGAAAGGAGAACCGCCGTCCCTAAAAGAAAGGCAATCAGACGACGGGTCTTCTTTCTCATCTTACATCGCATTTTATCTGTGATCTGATCTTTCATGCCGGAACACCTCTTCCGACCTTTTCTCACTTAAACTGTATGTTCTGCCGATAAAAAATAGACCAGGCGTGAGGAAATACCGTTTCCTCATGCCCGGCACTGACGAATCAGATATCCAGCTTAAGCTGCGCTTCGTCCTCCGCTTCCTCCTTAAAGTGCTCGATCTGCTCCTGGTCAAGCCGCGGAAGATCGTCCAGAGACTGTACGCTGAATCTCCGAAGGAACTCCTCCGTCGTCCCAAACAGGAGCGGACGCCCCGGCGCATCCAGCCGCCCCGCCTCTTCCACCAGGCCATACTCAACAAGCTTGTTCACTGCGTGGTCTGATTTCACTCCTCTTATTTTCTCGATCTCCAGTTTCGTCACCGGCTGCTTATATGCGATAATGGACAGGGTTTCCAGAAGAACGTCTGTGAGGACATAGCGCTTCGGCTGCTTTGCCACACGGATCAGATATTCATACAGCTCTTTTTTCGTACAGAGCTGGTACGAATTCTCCAGCTCAATGATCCTGATTCCACGGTCATTCTCCTCATAGCGGTCCATCATATTGTGAATCAGCTTCCTGGTCGTCTCCTCGTCGTGTCCGATCGCCGCGGCCAGCCTGCCAAGCTCTACCGATTCCCCCATGGTAAAGAGAATGGCTTCAATTGCGCTCTGCAGTTTTTCAATTTCCATCTGTATCCCCTGTCCTTTCAATCATGATCTCGCCGCAGGTATCCTCCTGCTCCACCCGTATCTCTCCCAGCTTCATCATCTCAAGAACCGCCAGGAAGGTGACGACGATATGCATCTTACTCTTCTGACGCTCAAGAAGCTGCCGGAAGCTGAACCGGCGGTGCCCTTTCATGTATTCGTGTATGTACTCAAACTTATCCGTAAGGGAGACTTCCTCTTTCTCAATCTTTCCGAATTTGCTTCTCACCGGATCGATCTTCTCAGCCTGACGTTTCATCACGTCCTTGAAGACCGCGTTCAGCCGCGACAGCGTCAGTCCGTCCAGAAGCCTGTCCAGATCAACCGGCTCCTCATACTCTTTTACTTCCTCCGGAATATCCCCCTTCCGGTAAAGAACAAAATCCGCATCCGTCTGCCGGTCTTTCAACTCGTATGCCATGTATTTAAACATCTTATACTGGAGGAGCTGTTCCACAAGTTCCTGTCTGGGATCTTCCTCCTCCCCTTCCTCGTTGACTTCCTTCGGGAGGAGCATCCTGCACTTAATATCCAGAAGCGTGGCCGCCATAACGAGAAACTCGCTCATGACATTCAAATCTTCCCTCTGCATACTGCGGATATACTCCATGTACTGATTCGTAATCTCCACGATCGGGATATCATAAATATCTATTTTGTTTTTTTCAATCAGGTGGAGCAGAAGGTCCAGAGGGCCTTCAAACACTTCCAGCTTTACCGGTATACCCATCTCTCTCTCCTCTGAAAAACATCATAACTGTCAGAATCCAGTCCGGCATATCGACCGCCAAACAGGCCGTAATAATTAATTATAACGGAGATTCGCTTCTTTTACAATAATTTTTTATCACAGTTCAGCCATGGCGCGTGCTGAACTGTCACGGTTGGTCAGAGCCGTCAAACCAGAGCGTGGATTAAGACGGCGGACTGAGACGCACGGATATCAGCTCCGGCGTATTAAAGAAGCGTATATTGATTGTATGGCTTCCAAGTCCGCGGCTGACTATCACCGTCTGGTCCCCCTCCCGGGTCATCTCCCCCGAATATTTCGGGAAAAGGAAACCCTGCGGAGTCACAATCCCCCCGATCAGGGGGACTCTTACCAGTCCGCCGTGCAGATGCCCGGAGAGGATCAGATCCGCCCCCCATTTCAGATAGGCGTCCATATAGGCAGGATTGTGGGCCAGCAGGATCGTATATCCGCTTCCCTTCTCCCCGCGGCTGTGTTCTCCGATGCACGCTGAAACCTGCTGTTCTGAAACAGCAGATTTCCGAAACTTTCTGTAAGTATCTGCGGGCAGTTCCAGACCGCTGATAATCAGTTCCTGCCCGCCCAGAATAATACTTGCAGAACTGTTCTCGAGAAAGATAACCCCTCTCTCCTTTAACTCTCGCTGATATTCCCGGTAAGATTCCTGATATACTTCCGGATCTTCCTTCATCCTCTGCTCATGATTCCCGTTCGCGTAAAATACGGGGCAAATCTCCGGCAGCCTCTTTACAAATTCAAGAGCAGCCGAGCCGGAAGCATTTTCCTTGCCGACCAGCATATCTCCGCCGATCAGGATCAGATCCGGCTGTTCCTTTTTCACCGCTTCAAATAGCCGGTCGTTATTTTTCCCGTACACCCGGTTATGAAGGTCGCTCAGGAACAGAACATTGAGTTCTTTCCGGAGACCGGACAGATGTTCCGACTCCAAGTTGTAATGCGTTGTTTTAAAGAAATGCAGTTCCCGCCACACTTCAAGTCCCACTGCAGCCAGCAGGACAAGCAGTATTAAAATGACGATATATAAATTCATCCGAAATGTACCTCCAATTGATCTCTTTGCCCGTTCCATTATAGAGCATGCACTGCTGAAAGGACAAGTGAATCTTGAACTACAGGCAGGCTTCTTTCAGAGTTTTCAGCAGATAATCGATCATCTTTGCCTTTTTGATATTTTCGGCAGCAATCAGTTCTGTACGGCCGATCTCTGTGCCGTCGAGTGTGTAGACTACCGCCCCGACTACGTCCCCGGCCTGAATCGGAGCGCTGATTTTCTCATTCATTTCGATTGTCTTTTCGATCCCGTTCAGATTTGCCCCGGTTGTATCCAGATAGGTAAACGGCCCCGAGCGCTCCACTGCGGCCTCTTCTTTCACACCATTTTCCACTTTGACCGGTTCAATCCCTTCCGACGCTTCGTCCGTGTATATCTGACATTTCCCGAACCCGTAGTTTAACAGTGTCACCGCATCTGCAAACCGTTCTTTTGACGTCTCCGCAGCCATGATCACCGCGATCAGTTCAATTCCGTTTTTCTCCCCGGTCGCTGATACGCAGAACTTAGCTTCCCCTGTAGAACCGGTTTTCAGGCCTGTTGCATACTCATACTGACGGACCAGCTTATTCGTATTGGTCAGTCCGAACTCTGATGTTCCTTTATTCGTCGTATGCGTAATGTTTTCCATCCAGATCATCGAATAGTCGTGCACTTGGGGATATTTTGTAATCAGTTCCCGTGACATCAGTGCAATATCCCGCGCGCTCGTCTCATGCCCCGGCGCATCCAGCCCGTTGCAGTTGACAAAAGTCGTATTCTCCATACCGAGCCCTGCCGCCCGTTCATTCATCTTCCGGACAAATTCCTCCTCATTTCCGCATATGTATTCCGCCATCGCAACACACGCATCATTCGCGCTCGCCACGGCGATGCACTTGATCATCGTATCAACAGTCTGCGTCTCTCCCGGCTCTAAAAACACCTGAGATCCGCCCATGGACGCGGCATATTCCGACGTCGTCACCTCATCCTCAAGATGAATACTCCCCTCCTCCAGCGCATCAAAAATCAGAAGCAGCGTCATAACCTTCGTCACGCTCGCCGGAGGCCGCGGGGTGTCCGCATCCTTCTCATAAACCACCGTTCCGGTAGAAGCCTCCATCAGAACCGCTGATGGGGAACTGAGCTGAACCGAAGACGCGGTATCTCCTTCCGTCTGCTCCCCTGCTCCCCCATTTTCTTCTTCTGTCTGCTCCGTCTCTTCCGCCCATACCGTCTCAACCGGGCACAATACGGAAAAGCTCAGGAATACTGCCATAATAAGCGCCTGAATTTTCTTAGCCTTCATCGCAACCCATCTCCTGTTTCGTCTGTTATCAATATAATCCCGCGTCAGCAGAATTATGCCCTCTTTCCGTTTTTTCTACCTTTTGCTGAATTGACTTTTCCCATAGGCGGGCGTATAGTAATCAGGGGCGAATAAATGGAGTTAATTAATAAGGAGGTCACAATGAAATCTCACACTTATTATGATATTTTAGGTGTTTCAAGAGATGCGACTTTAGAAGAAATTACAACAGCAAAAAATGCATTGGCAAAGGTCTATCATCCCGATGCAAATGTACATAAAGACATTGATACCACAGCTTTCATGCAGGAAATTCTGGAAGCCTACCGGACCCTTTCCAATCCCGAAAAGCGAAAAAAATATAACCGGGAAGTATTCGGAGAGACAAATCGTGTCTTCCGTACTTTCACCCTCACGGAAGAGGAAGCCAAAGATGAGCCCGCCTCATTTGTCACGTACTGGAATACAGCCAATCAGCTCAACGATCTTCTCACAAGAAGCGTCCGCCTGATGAAACGGGAATCCAGAAAAAAGAATCTGCCTCAGCGCATTTTCACAAAGCTTGACAAAAAACAGAAGCAGGAAGATACGCTCCGTACCCGGCAGATCGCCCGGTTTTCAGCACAGGCTGCTCAGTATATCACAGTTCTGAAAATGGCAGACATCCCAATGCAATATTGGAACCCGGATGCAATGAACTGGATACTGATCCGCTGGGGCCAGAAACAGTCCATGGATTATCATTCACTGTTTTCCCGCTACGACGCTTTCGTCGAAGAAACAAAATCAACCAGTGAAAAACTGCGGCTCAGAAATCAGAACCGTCAGTTTCATAACAATCTGAAAAAACTGCTCTCCTACGCTTTAGAGGCGTAGGAGGCATTCTTCAAAGAGGGCTTCACAGCCCTCTTTTACGTCCCGGTAAGTTTCATCAAAATTCCCGGTATACCACGGGTCTGCGATCTCCTGTCCCCTGCGCTCCGTAAAGTC
>JAHZHF010000113.1 GCA_019420405.1 Clostridiales bacterium | reverse complement strand
GTCTTCGAAAATACTTCCTGATTTTGGACGTTTTTCATCCGTAAGTTAGTGAACTTTATAGCTGAAACCTGTAAAATGAATGCAACTTTTTTCTTCTCCTCTCCCGTCTAATTATTGTAAGGATCACACAAAACCACGATCCTGCATAAGCCGGCGAACATGAACACTGTTTCTTCGGAGGGGAGGGATATTATTCAGTGAACAACCGAGACGAAAAGGCGGGGATCAGTATGGAATATCTGGTACGAAAAGCCCAGCAGGGGAACGCAAAGGCATTCATCGAGCTGATCGAGTCCAGCAAGCAGGGGATGTACAAGGTTGCGCGAAGCTATTTTTCCAATGAGGAAGACATAGCCGATGCCATCCAGGACACAATAGAGGCGGCCTACCGCTCTCTCCCGAACTTAAATAAGGCGGAATATTTCCATACATGGCTGATCCGCATCCTGATCAACAAATGCATTGACATTATCCGGAAAGGCAGACAGGAAAGCCCGATCGAAATCTTTCCCGACCAGGGCGCACCCTGCAGCGAACTGAGCAACTGTGAATTCGAAGAGCTGATGCAGGCTCTCGACGAAAAATATCGTACGGTTCTTCTTCTCTACTACAGCGAGGGATTCAAGATCAGCGAGATCGCACAGCTTCTGGATATGGAGGAAAACACCGTAAAATCAAGGCTCTCCCGGGGAAGGGAGAAGTTCCGCCAGATCTGGACAGGTCAGAGCGCAACATGCTGAAAATGCAGTGTAACGAAAATCTATTGAAATGAAAAGGAGGAGATCATTTGAGCAGAAAATATTCTCAGGAAGATGTGGAACGCATCTTAAAAAGCGATACCGAAATCCCCAAATCTGTTGACCAGAGGATCAGGGACACTTACCGGGAACTCGGTCTTACAGACAGCAGCACCGAAAAAACAGCCGGATACCGCCACGTAAAGAAGCGCAGACACAAGGCCTGGGTATCCGTTGCCGCGGCCGCAGCCGTTGTGGCTGGCTTAAGCATTACAGCCGTTGCAGCCACCCACTTTTTAAATGTCAGAGTCACCGAGGAGGACGGCCCCCGCGCCGGGAAATACCACAATGAAGCTACCGGCGGCGGTATGACCATCGTTCCGTTCGACGCTGCGGCTGTATACTGGTATTCTTCCGTGGGCAACCCGATGCTCGATGTAGTGAAGGATAAAGATGCTTTTATAGGCACCACGGAGACAAACGGTATGACCGTAAATATTTTCCAGGACGATACCATCTACACAGACGACAACACGATCATGCAGAACGTCTATCTCTTCAACGAGGAGGAAGGGTATGTCATATGGGTTCATGTAAGCGGCCCTGATCTTCCGGACGGCGAGGCTAAAAAAGTGGCTGAAAGCATTGAGGTGAAGGTCCTGGACGAGACAGTCACATATGCAACCGATGAAGAGATTCAGGCAGAGATCAAAACGAGCGAGGTCGCTAAGTCAGTGCAGGAAAAAGCGCTGGATTCCATTGATTCCTCCTGCATCTTCCAGATCGGCGAAGCGGTATCCGCTCCGGAATTCTTCCCGGCTGACCCCAGCGGAAGCACCTGCATGGCAGACGCCCAGTATACAGTAAAAGACGTACAGGTTGTGGATTCACTTCCGCTTGACCAGTACCCGAAAGAGAACTATGTTCCCGACTATGATTCGGAAGTCCTTCCCCTTCTCAATGAGGACGGAACATTTAAGACACATGACCGCTACCCGGTGATAGACGGTGTGATCCAGGAGGGAGATGTTGAAAGCGCCCAGCCGAAGATTGTACTTGCAACTGTTGATATCACAAACACAGCGGATTCCGGCGGAGAATTCTACATTGCTCCTCATATCACTCTTCTAAGAGACGAAGGGGACGGCACTTACAGTATGCTTGAATACCAGGAAGCAACCAAGGCATACTCCGCGGTAAGCGTGGAGGGATCCCCGTTCTACCAGAGCGTACAGCAGTTCACCGACAACTACAAAAAAGACGTATACTTCGCTTACCTCAAAGGTGGAGAGACGCTGGAATGTACCTTCGCATTCGTAGTGAATGAGGATAATGTAGATAACGCATACCTGGGATTCTTTGATTCGGATGGAAGCCATTATGACTATCCGCGGGTAAAGGTTACAGAGTAAATCTTGATTTGGCGGGGAGGTTTCCGCAAACCGGATATGAATTTTAGAAAAACTTAGAACCCGGAAAACAGTATTACAGGGCAAATGGAACTTATTTGAATGAATATGAGTTGTTCCATTTGCCCTGTTATTTTTAGCTGTTTTTCAGGTTTTACAGTATTTCTTAATCCATGGAGCGGAGCCGAACCAAGGTTTAATTCACGGTCCTCTTCACATAAGTGGTATGCAGGATATGATGCGCCTTCTCGCTTCCCGGCGCTCCCAGATACTCGCTGTACACCTTCTTGATGGACGGATTCTCGTGAGACTTCCTGATAGTCTTCGCCGCATCATTATCATATAATGCTTTTGCACGGATCGCACGCACATCCTCAAAGTTTCTCACATCTGCATGTACCTGAGGCTGGCCGCCGCCATTTACGCATCCGCCCGGACAGCACATGATCTCGATAAAGTGATAATCCGCTTCTCCTGCACGTACTTTGTCCATGATGATCTTTGCATTGGAAAGTCCGGAAGCCACAGCCACCTTTACATCCATGCCTGCAACATTGTAGGTTGCCTCCTTGATTCCTTTGGTGCCGCGCACTTCTGTAAATTCAACGTTTTCAAGTGTTTCTCCGGTCAGCTCTTCCACTGCGGTTCTAAGAGCCGCTTCCATAACGCCTCCGGTTGCGCCGAAGATCACGCCTGCTCCCGTGGACTCGCCTAACGGATCGTCGAATCCCTCATCCGGCAGGCTGCGGAAATTGATTCCCACCTTGCGGATCAGCCTTGCCAGCTCACGGGTCGTAATAGAGATATCCACATCCGGCACTCCTGCCGCATATTGATCGTCTCTCTGAAGCTCAAATTTCTTCGCCGTACACGGCATCACGCTGACGCATACGATATCCTCAGGCGCAATCCCCATCTTCTCCGCGTAATATGTCTTTGTGATCGCTCCGAACATCTGCTGCGGAGACTTACAGCTCGACAGATGCGCCAGCTGATCCGGATAATAATGCTCACAGTACTTGATCCATCCCGGTGAACACGACGTCATCATCGGAAGTACACCGCCGTTTTTCACACGGTCGAGGAACTCATGTGCTTCCTCCATAATTGTCAGATCCGCGCTGAAATCCGTATCAAATACTTTGTCGAAGCCGACCCTCCGAAGAGCTGCGGCCATCTTGCCCTCAACATCCGTTCCCATGGGATATCCGAACTCTTCGCCAAGCGCCGCACGCACGGACGGAGCGGTCTGTACGACCACATGTTTCGTCTCATCCGCAATCGCCTCCAGCACGTCATCGATATTGCTCTTCTCATAGAGCGCTCCTGTAGGACAGGCCGCAATACACTGGCCGCATCCCACGCAGCTCGTATCGCCTAATCCCATCTCAAAAGCGGATCCGATAAACGTCGCGAATCCACGGTTATTCGGGCCGATTACGCCCACACTCTGCACCTTTTCGCACACTGCAGAACAGCGGCGGCAGAGGATACATTTATTGTTGTCACGCACCATATGTACCGCGCTCTCATCCAGCTCATAATGCGGCGTCTCGCCCTCAAAGTAGTTCTCATCCTCCACGCCCAGCTCCTGGCAGAGTTCCTGAAGCTCACAGTGCCCGCTTCTGACACAGGAAAGGCACTTTTTATCATGATTGGAGAGAAGAAGCTGAAGTGTGCGTCTTCTGGAATCAAGAAGCCGCTTTGTATTGGTCTGAACTTCCATTCCCTCGGAAACCGGATGCACGCATGCAGCCACCAGATTTCTCGCGCCCTTCACCTCTACGACGCACATACGGCAGGCGCCGATCTCGTTGATCTCCTTTAAATAACACAGCGTTGGGATCCGGATTCCCGCTGCCTGCGCCGCCTCGAGGATCGTAGAACCTGCGGGTGCAGTTACATTCAAGCCATTGATCTTTAAATTCACATTTTCCATCTTCACTGCCCTCCCTTATTCTTTGTAGATCGCGCCGAACCGGCACTTCTCCATGCAGGCGCCGCACTTTAAGCACTTTTCGGGGTTGATCATATGTACTTCCTTTACCTTGCCGATGATCGCATCCGCCGGACAGGTTCTCGCGCAAAGCGTACATCCCTTACATTTATCCGGATCGATCTTGTACTGCAGAAGATCTTTACAGACTCCCGCCGGACATTTCTTATCTACAATATGGGCAATATATTCATCTCTGAAATATTTCAGAGTGGAAAGCACCGGATTGGGCGCAGTCTGTCCCAGAGCACACAGGGAATTGGACTGCAGATGATAGCAGAGCTCTTCCAGTTTATCCAGGTCTTCCATCGTCGCCTGCCCTTTTGTGATTTTATCGAGGATCTCAAGCATACGTCTCGTACCGATCCGGCACGGCGTACACTTTCCGCAGGATTCATCCACCGTAAACTCAAGGAAGAACTTCGCGATATCCACCATACAGGTATCTTCATCCATAACGATCAGACCGCCGGAACCCATCATGGATCCGATCTCTTTTAAGTTGTCATAGTCAATGGGCACATCCAGGTGTTCAGCCGGAATACATCCGCCGGACGGTCCTCCGGTCTGAGCCGCCTTGAATTTCTTTCCGTTTGGAATTCCTCCTCCGATCTCCTCTACAATCTCCCGAAGCGTCGTTCCCATCGGCACTTCTACAAGACCGGTGTTATTGATCTTTCCGCCAAGAGCAAACACTTTCGTTCCCTTTGACTTCTCTGTTCCCATAGAAGCAAACCATTCCGGACCATTTACGATGATCTGCGGAATATTCGCATAAGTCTCCACGTTATTTAAGATCGTCGGCTTGTCGAACAGGCCTTTCAGGGCCGGGAACGGCGGGCGGGGACGGGGCTCTCCTCTGTTTCCTTCGATAGAAGTCATGAGAGCTGTCTCCTCACCGCAGACAAACGCTCCTGCGCCAAGTCTCAATTCAATATCAAAATCAAATCCGCTGTCAAAGATGTTTTTCCCCAGCAGACCGTAATCTCTTGCCTGCCCGATCGCGATCTCAAGACGCTTTACTGCGATCGGATACTCCGCACGGACATAAATATATCCCTGGGAAGCTCCGATAGCGTACCCTGCAATCGCCATTGCTTCCAGCACGGCATGGGGATCTCCTTCCAGAATGGAACGGTCCATAAACGCGCCCGGATCTCCCTCGTCCGCGTTGCAGCAGACATATTTCTGATCCGCGTCATTTGCCGCCGCAAATTTCCATTTCAGTCCCGTCGGGAATCCGGCTCCGCCTCTTCCCCGAAGCCCGCTGTCTAAAAGGATCTGGATCACATCCTCAGGTTTTTTCTCCGTCAGAACAATCCCGAGAGCCTCATAGCCTCCGGTTCCTATGTATTCATCGATATTCTCCGGGTTGATCACGCCACAGTTTCTGAGCGCTACTCTGTGCTGTTTCTTATAGAAATTTGTTTCATTTAACGGGATGATCTTATCTGTCTTTGTCGTCTCATCATAGAGAAGACGGGTTACGACTCTTCCCTTTAAGAGATGCTCGGATACGATCTCCGGGATATCATCCTCCTGTACCATGGAATAAAAAGTTCCCTCCGGGTACACGATCATGATCGGCCCTAAGGCACAGAGCCCGAAACATCCTGTCTTGACTACGCCGACCTCGTCTGAAAGGCCGTTTGCAGCGATCTCCTTTTCCAGTCTCTCCCTGATCCGCTGGCTGCCGGAGGAGGTACATCCGGTTCCGCCGCAGACAAGTACGTGTGAACGATACATATTCTTCAAGCCTCCTTTTCTTTATGCGTTGTTTTTCTGTGCCGCGCTCAGTGTATATTTTGTCACAACCTGACCGCCCAGAAGGTGAAGACGCAGCACCTCAAGCGCTTTCTCAGGAGTCATCTTCACATATGTCACTTTTTCTTTCCCCGGTTCCATGACCTCGACGATCGGCTCATACTGGCACAGGCCGATACAGCCGGTCTGGGTGACGCTGATTTTTTCACTCAAATTCTGCTCCTGTACTGCATCAGAAAGAGCTGTAAGAACCGGCCTTGCACCGCTTGCAATCCCGCAGGTTGCCATGCCGACCACCACGCGGATCTGGTTTTCGTTCTCCGCACGAACGCCGACCTTCCCCTGCATCTTCTCTCTGATGGCACGTAATTCTTCAAGAGATTTCATATATTTCCTCCGTTTCTTTTCTATAAATTTGGATCTTTTAATTTTTCTGTTTCCGTTTCTGTGTCTGTTCCACTGCTGCTTTATTGATCCGTCAGATCAGATATCCGCTCCGCCATCCACCTCCGCTTTATTCGTTTCCAGATATTGTCTGATAAAAGAAGATACTTCCGGTTCGGAAAAAGATATCTCGTCCCCGAGCATTTCCCTCATCTGGCGGGTATCAAGAACAAAACTGTTCTCACCGTATTCGTATGTATATCTGAAATCACTCTTTTCATTAAAAACTATCAGCGTGTGGATCGTTGAACTGATATCGCCCAGCGGCATCCTGTCAATATGCGACAGCGTAAACACCGCTTTTACCGTTGTTCCTTTTCCCAGTTCTGAAGTAATCTGAAAGCTGCCGTCTGTACTCTCTGCGGCCTGTTTAAAGAACGGGACTCCAAGCCCTACTTTTCTCGTTGTCCTCGTCGTGTAAAACGGATCCTGTACATTTGACACCTGCTCCGGAGTCATACCGCATCCATTGTCCCTGATCCATACGGTCAGAGTATCATCACCGGGTCTGACAGAAACCGTAATTTCAATGAGGGCAGCTTCAGCCCGCACCGAGTTCTCCGCAACATCCAGAATATTCAGAGATATCTCCGGCATCATAACGCTACTCGTACTTCGCCAGGATGCCGTCCAGATCGTCCACCGTCAGCCGGCCGTATACCTCGTCATTGATCATCATAACCGGAGCCAGACCGCAGGCGCCGACGCAGCGGCACGCATCCAGCGAAAACTTACCGTCCGGCGTGCACTCTCCGCCTACAATCCCCAGTTTTTCCATCAGGGCATTGTAAATGTCCCCGGAACCTTTTACATAACACGCCGTGCCAAGACAGACAGAAATCCTGTATCTTCCCTTGGGATTCAGGGTGAACTGGGAGTAAAACGTAGCCACACCATAGATCTTTTCCATCGGAATTCCTGTCTCATCCGAGATCATCTTCTGCACCTCAATCGGAAGATAACCGTATATATCCTGTGCCTTCTGCAGGATCGGCATAAGGGCACCTTTTTCATCTTTGAGATCCGCGATCACTTTCATAAGTGCCTCTTCCTGTTCTTTTGTCCCGGAAAATGGAACTGTTCCTTTCTTAGCTGCCATTCTTCAACCTCCATTTCTCTCCATTCTGACCACTTCTGGTCAACAAGCATATTTTGCGCTCATTATATTTATAATAGCACAAGATATTACAAAATACCACTTGTTTATTATATTCTTTTTGTATACTTTTTACTATTCATTAAAAATGTCTCATATTTCTTATTATGAAAAAGTCCGAAAGTTTTTTAATTACTTCCGGACTTATTCACATCTCATCAGAAAAGAGCTGTAATATCTGTATATAGTTTTCCGAAACTTTCCGCAACATTTTTACATGTAAGCTTTCCGTCATATGTATTGACTGCGGAATAAATCACATCATTCTTTCTGCATGCTTCCTCAAGTCCGTTTTCCGCAATCTGAAGACCGTACTTTAATGTAGCGTTCGTAAGCGCAATTGTTGACGTTCTTGGCACAGCTCCCGGCATATTTCCCACACAGTAGTGAACAACTTTGTCTACTGTATATATAGGATCATCGTGATAAGTCGTTCTTGTTGTCTCACAGCAGCCGCCCTGATCCACAGCTACATCCACGATCACACTTCCTGGTTTCATTTTCTTAAGATACTCTTTCTTCATAAGCTTTGGCGCCGATTTTCCCGGAATCAGCACCGCACCGATCACAAGATCCGCCTCTGATACCGCCTGCTCAATGGCTGCATCCGTGCTGTAAAGAGTCTGAATTCTCGCGCCGAATATATCATCCAGATAAGCCAGCCTCTCCAGATTCACATCAAGTATAGTGACGTCGGCCCCCATACCGACCGCAGTCTTACATGCATTGGTACCAACGCTTCCCGCGCCAAGGATAACCACTTTTGCCTTCGGCGTCCCGGGCACTCCGGATAAGAGCACGCCTCTGCCCCCAAATGGTTTTTCCAGATATTTCGCTCCTTCCTGAATGCTCAGGCGTCCGGCAATCTGACTCATGGGCGCCAGAAGCGGAATGCTCCCATTCTTTTCAATGAGCGTCTCATAAGCCACACTTTTCACGCCGGACGCAAGAAGCTCATCTGTAAGCTTTTCATCCGCCGCCAGATGGAAATATGTATAAAGAATCATCCCCTTGCGGAAATAACCATACTCTTCACGAAGAGGCTCTTTTACCTTAATCACCATTTCAGACTCTTTCCAAACCTCAGCAGCCGTATCGCAAAGCTTTGCTCCTGCTTTGGCATATTCACTGTCCTCAAATCCGGAGCCCTCTCCGGCTCCCTTTTCAACATACACGGTATGCCCGGCATTTACATAGCTTTTTGCATTGTCCGGCGTCATCCCCACACGGTATTCCTGCTTCTTGATCTCTTTTACGCAGCCAATCTTCATGATATTCCCTCCATCTTTTCAGAACCGCCAGAACCACTCCTAATCCGGCACAGTTTCTGTACAACGTTCTGGTTTCTGATATTTGAATACTATTCTAATTGAGAATGTCCGAAAATGCAATAAAGTGATGTTTCAGCTATTTAGTTCATCAACTCCCGTGTGTAAAACGTCCGAAAACAGGGACGATTCTCAAACGTATTCTGCGGAGATGGAGGACGGCGAGGGGCTTCGCTCCAGGGAATAAGGGAAACTACAAAGTACCGGATACGGATTAAAAGCAAGGACAGCCGGGGCT
>JAHZHF010000112.1 GCA_019420405.1 Clostridiales bacterium | reverse complement strand
CTTATCCCCTGGAGCGAAGCACTGAGCCGTCCTCCATCCCCGCAGAATACGTCTCTGCAAGGCATCTGTTTTCGGACGTTTTACACAGGTAAGTTAGTGAACTTTATAGCTGAACGAATATATGTTATACTGAGTGAACATGAACAGCAAAAATTGTAACGGGAGGCAGTTACATGTCATTACAGTTTATTTTCGGGAACTCCGGGAGCGGGAAATCCCATTATCTTTATCAGGCGATCGTACAGGACGCGATGAAGCATCCGGACAGGAACTACCTTGTTCTTGTGCCGGAGCAGTTTACCATGCAGACCCAGAAGGATCTGTGTATGGCGCATCCGCGCGGCGGGATTATGAATATTGACGTGCTCAGTTTCGGACGGCTGGCGCACCGGATTTTCGAGGAGCTTGGGCGGGATCAGCGCCCGGTGCTCGATGACGAGGGAAAGAACCTGGTTCTCAGAAGGATCGCGGGGAAGTACGAGGACGAGCTGACCGTGCTGAGAGGGAATCTGAAAAAACAGGGCTATATCAGTGAGGTGAAATCCGTGATCTCCGAGTTCACGCAGTACGGCGTGGACTTTGAGCGGCTGGATGAATTTATGGGGGAGATAAGTCCCGACAGCTATCTTTATTATAAGCTCAGGGATATCCGGAAGGTATACGAAGGTTTTGAGGAATTCCTGAAAGAAAAATATATTACAAAAGAAGAGATGCTGGATGTCTTAAGCGACGCAGTGCCGGAATCGGAGATCCTGAGAGGAAGCGTGGTGGCGATGGACGGATTTACCGGATTTACCCCGGTTCAGGACAGGCTTTTAAGAGAACTTCTGAAAGTGTGCGGACGTGTGATGATCACGGTGGAGATGGACTGGCGGGAAGATCCCTTTGTGTACCGTCATCCCTATCAGCTCTTCGCGCTCGGGAAACAGATGGTCACAGGGCTTGTGAAGATTGCTTCTGAGGCAAATGTGGAGATAGAAGATCCGGTATACCTGAGTGGGAAGAGAGGAGACGGCGCCTCGAAGAGAGACGGCGAAGTGCCGTACCGGTTTAAAGACAATCCGCAGATGGCGTTTCTGGAGGCGGAGCTGTTTCGGAATTCCTGGAGGACGTATGACGGAGCGGAAGAACAGGCTTCATCCGGATCTGAGACAGCAGGGGAAACTCAGAACGTACCGGATGCAATCTCCCTGCACGAAGCACGCAATCCCAGAGGAGAGGCGCGTTTTGTGGCGGAGACCGTGCGGTACCTGATACGGGAGAAGGGGTATCATTGCAGGGAGATCGCTGTGATCGCCGCAGATATGAACGTGTACGCGGATGTGCTTGAGAAGGAGTTTGACAGCTTTGATATCCCGGTGTTTATGGATCATAAGAAGAGCATCCTGCTGAATGCTTTTGTGGAGTATCTGCGAAGTCTCCTGGCTATGGCGGAGCAGAACTTCACCTATGAGAGTGTATTTCGTCACCTGCGGACCGGGCTGTGCGGCTTTACGGAGGATGAGATCGACCGGATGGAGAATTACTGTCTGGCGCTGGGGATCAAAGGGTATAAAAGATGGCAGCAGGCGTGGGTCCGCAGAACGGCTGAGGCAGGGGAAGAGTCGCTTGCAGAATTAAATCACCTGAGAGTGCGGTTTGTAGAGAAGACCAGTTCCCTCATGCTTGTGCTCAGGCAGAGGCGGAAGACCGTGCAGGATATTACAATGGCGGTTTATGATTATATCGCAGGGGAGAAGCAGCAGGAAAAGCTCGCGGAGATGGAACAGGCATTTCAGGAGGCAGGAGAGCTCGCGCTGGCGAAGGAATATGCTCAGGTGTACCGGATCGTGATGGAGCTTTTTGACAAGTTCGTGGAGCTTCTGGGGGAGGAACCTATCTCTCTGAAAGATTACTGCGATCTTCTGGATGCGGGGCTTGAGGAGGCCAAAGTGGGTGTAATCCCGCCGAGCCTTGACCAGGTTGTGATCGGAGATGTGGAGAGGACGAGGATCAAAAATATCCGGGCGCTCTTTTTTGTGGGAGCTAACGATACTCTTCTGCCGGGAAATGCAGGGGCCAGAGGGCTTCTGTCAGAGCGGGACAGGGAGCAGTTCCGGGCAAAGGAAATCGCCCTTTCTCCCGGACCGAAGGAGGAACTTTATATCCAGAAGTTCTATCTTTATATGAACCTGACGAAGCCTTCGGAATATCTGTACCTCTCTTGGTCAAAGGTATCGGGAGACGGGAAGACGCTCCGGCCGGCGTATCTGATTCAGGATATCAGGCGTCTCTTCCCGGGGATTCAGACAGAGGATGAGGAAAGCCGTCCTCTGTCAGCAAGAGAGATCACCCGGAGGAACGCGCTTCGGACGGCGGCGGAAGGGATCAGAGACCGGAGCCGCGGCGTGGACAATGAGTGGAAAGAACTCTACACATGGCTTTCCAGAGACACGGGCAGCAGAGAGGACCTGGAGCAGCTTCTGAGAGCCGGATTCTTAAAGAAGAGCAGAACAAAGATTTCACCGGATCAGGCGGGGGAGCTCTACCGGGACAGCGAGCGGGTCAGCGTGACCCGCCTGGAGCAGTTTGCTTCCTGCGCCTATGCACATTTCCTGAGCTATGGCCTGCGGCTTTCCGACCGGGAGGAGTATGGATTTGAAGCGCTTGACCTGGGAAATATCGCGCATCAGGCTCTGGAGAGATTCTCCAGGAAAGCGGACCGGGAGCGGATGAGCTGGGTGGAGATGCCGGAGGAAAAGCGGAATGAGCTGATCGACGAGAGTGTGGAGGAGAGCGTGATCGAATACGGAAATACAGTTCTTTTCAGCTCCGCGAGAAATGAGTATATGATCCACAGGATCAGGAAGCTGATCCGCCGTTCAGTGTGGGCGCTGACGAAACAGCTTGAGAAGGGAGATTTCGTCCCCAGCGGGTACGAGCTGAAATTCGGCAGCGGCAAGATCGACCGTATCGATACGTGCCGGGAGGATAACCGTGTATACGTCAAGGTCACGGACTATAAGACCGGGATGAAGAGCTTTGACATTACGGCGCTGTATCATGGACTGCAGATGCAGCTCCCTGTCTATCTGAATGCGGCTCTGGAAGTGGAAGAACGCAAAAATACAGACAGCGAGATTATCCCCGCAGGGATCTTTTATTACCGGATTCAGGACCCGGTAGTGCCGGATGAGGACAGCGACGAGGCTGTGGAGAAGAGTATTTTGAAAGAACTGAAACTGGACGGTCTGGTCAACGGAGACGAGGAGGTGATCTCGCACCTGGAGCGGGATCTCAGCGGAGCCTCCGTCCTGTTCCCCATCGGACGGAACAAAGACGGTTCGCTGAGCAAAAGCTCCCGCGCGCTTCCGAGAGAAACCTTCGAGACTGTGCTGCGCTACGCGAAGAAGAAGGAGAGCCGGATGAAACAGGAAATGTACGAGGGAGAGATCTCGGCGTCCCCGTATGAGATGGGGGATGCGACGGGATGTGACTACTGTCCGTACAGAGATATCTGCGGATTTGACTTGAAGATTGAGGGCTGCGCTTACCGCCACCTGGAGAAATATTCCGTGGAGGAGGCGGTGGCCATGATGAGCCTTGAGGTGGAGGCAGACGGAAAGAAGAGTAGTGGAGAAGGAGACGGAGATTCATGGGCGTGATGTGGACGGAAGAACAGCAGAAAGTCATTGACTTAAGAGACCGGAATATCCTCGTATCCGCAGCCGCGGGATCGGGGAAAACCGCCGTGCTCGTAGAGCGCATTATACAGAGACTTACATCAGAAACAGACCCTGTAGATGTGGACCGGCTCCTCATTGTGACATTTACTGAGGCGGCAGCAGCGGAGATGCGCGAGAGGATCGGGGCGGCGATCGAGAAGAAACTGATCGAGAGGCCGCAGGATGCACACCTGGAGCGGCAGGCAACGCTGATCCACAGCGCGCCTATCACGACGATTCACAGCTTCTGTCTCTCGGTAATACGAGATCATTTTCATGTGATCGGCATTGATCCGGGATTCCGCATCGCGGAGGAAGGAGAACTGAAGCTTCTGAAACAGGACGTGCTGGAAGAGCTGCTGGAAGAGAGTTATGCAGAGGGAGATGAAGCCTTCCGTTCCTTTGTCGAGCGATTTGGGACAGGGCGGAATGACAGGAAGATTGAGGGCATTATCTTAAAGCTGTATGAATATTCCCGCAGTTATCCTCAGCCGGAAAAGTGGCTGGACTCCTGCGTGGAAGCGTACGTGGGCGGCGGTAAGACGGATCTCGCAGAACGCGCGGCAGGACAGGCGGCGCTCAGAATCCGGGATTTGAAGAAAATACTGGAACAGGCAGTGAAGGTGTGTGAAGAACCGGATGGCCCGTATATGTATGCGGACACTCTGGAGGCGGATCTGGAGCAGGCGGACGCACTGGAACGATGCGAAGATTATGACGGAATGTACCAGTCGGTTTCTTCTTTTCAATGGAAGAGACTGTCCGCGAAAAAAGACGACACGGTATCTGCGGAGAAGAAAGAACGGGTGAAAAAGCTCAGGGATCAGGCGAAGAAGCTGGTATCAGAGCTGAAAGAGACGTACTTTTATGCGCCCCGGGAAGAGTGGGAGCAGACCATGAACGACGTCCGGGGATCGATGGAGACCCTGGCCGGCCTGGTGAAAAAATTCTCTGTAATGTTCAGCGAGAAGAAGAGAAGCCGGAATATGATCGACTTTAACGACATGGAGCAGTTCGCCCTGGCCATCCTGACGGTGGAAGAGGATGGACAGCTCGTGCCGTCCCCGTCTGCCGGAGAATATCAGGAACAGTTTGAGGAAGTGATGATCGACGAATACCAGGACAGCAATCTGGTGCAGGAGGCCATTCTGACCAGTGTCTCAGGTGTGGCAAACGGGAAATATAATATCTTCATGGTGGGGGATGTGAAGCAGAGTATCTACAGCTTCCGCCTCTCCCGGCCGGAGCTCTTCATGGAGAAATATTATACCTACAGCCTTGACGACAGCATCAAACAGCGGATCGACCTGCATAAGAACTTCCGAAGCAGAAGAGAAGTGCTGGAGAGCGTCAATCATATCTTCCGGAAAATCATGAAAAAAGAACTGGGAGGAATCGAGTACGACGACAGCGCAGCTCTGTATCCGGGAGCGTCCTTCCCGGAAGTGCCCGGAACGGACAAAATGACGGAACTGCTGCTTCTTGACCGGGAAGGGATAAGCGGCGGCGATGAGAGAAGAGCGGAAGCCCGGATGATCGCCCGAAGGATACGGGAGCTGATCTCAGACGGACTGGTCACGGACCGGGAAAGCGGCGGATACAGGCGGGTGCAGTACCGGGATATCGTGATCCTGACAAGAAGTATCCGGGGCTGGGCGGAGGATTTCGCCTCCGTTCTGGCAGAAGAGGGGATTCCGGCTTACTCTGTGAGCCGGGAAGGATACTTTGAGACTTACGAGGTGAGCGTACTGCTGGATTACCTCAAGATTCTGGATAACGCACGCCAGGATCTCCCGCTTGCAGCGGTGCTGACATCGTGCTTCTGCGGTCTTAGCGAGGAGGAACTTGCGAAGATCCGTCTGGCGTTTCCGAACGTACCGTTTTATGAGGCGGTTGCGCTGTATGCCGGGAAAAATATGAGCGGCATGCATGAAGGGGACGATGAAACGGACCGGTTCGATTCCGGTCTGCGCCGGAAGCTCCGGGCGTTTTACGAACAGACAGAGTATTTCAGGAAACGAGTTCCGTACACGCCGATTCACGATCTGCTGGCTGAGATCATAGAGAAAACCGGATACGGGATCTGGATTACGGCCATGCCGGGAGGCGCTCAGCGCGCGGCGAATGTGGAGATGCTCTCGGAGAAAGCGGCAGCCTTCGAGGGGACGAGCTATAAGGGGCTGTTTAATTTCGTCCGCTATATCGAGCAGTTGAAGAAATATGACGTGGACTACGGAGAGGCGGGAATTCTGGACGAACAGTCCGACACAGTGCGGATCATGAGTATTCACAAGAGCAAGGGACTTGAGTTCCCCGTGGTATTTGCCGCGGGAATGGGGAAGAGATTTAACACGCAGGATACGAAGGGAAGTATGATCCTTCATCCGGAATGGGGAGTTGGTCTGGACGATATAGATATTGAGCGAAGGACAAAGAAGCCCACATTTCTGAAAAAAATGATCCAGAAGGAAGCACTTTTGGAAACACTGGCTGAGGAACAGCGAATCCTCTATGTGGCTCTGACCAGGGCAAAAGAAAAGCTGATCATGACGGGATGCACGGACCGCACCGTTATAGAAGCTGCTGCGGAAGGCGGAGGCGTATTTCTGGCGGCGGACGCGAGGTCGTATTTGGACTGGATTCTCCCGTCAGTGTTCGCTGAGGACGGTAAAAGTGGTAAAGACGGTAAGGGCAATGGTCCGGAGAATGTGGAGATCCGGGTGTTCAACGCGGCGGATCTGGAAGGGGACGCTGTGGAGGAAACTGCGGAAGCACTCGCCCTGGACGTGCTGCAAAACTGGGACGGATCTAATGTCTATGATCCGGAGTTTAAGGAACGGCTGGAAGCGCAGATGGAGTACATCTATCCGTATGTAGACGAGGGAAAGATGAAGCTCAAGTTCACTGTCTCAGAGCTGAAAAAGAGAGCTGCGCTGGAGGAAGAGGCCGGGCAGGAGATGTACGAGGAGTCGGAAGTGGTTCCGCTGATTCCGAAATTTCTCCAGAAAGAGGAGGAAGGACTCACCGGAGCGTCAAGAGGAAGCGCCTATCATAAGCTGCTGGAGCTTCTTGACTTCCGGGAAGAGTACGATGAGGAGAGCCTTCTGGAAGCGGTGGAAGGATTCCGCCGGGCGGGGCGTCTCTCTCCGGAGATGGCGGACTGCATCCGCCCGGGAGATATCCTGCGGTTCTTAAACTGCGAAAGCGGCAGGCGAATGTCCGCCGCCGCGGCCGGGCAGAAACTGTTCAGGGAGCAGCCCTTTGTCCTCGGTGTGGACGCCTCGGAAATCTATCCGGAAGACCGGTCCGGGGAGACGATTCTCGTCCAGGGAATCATCGACGTATACTTTGAGGAGCCGGACGGATTGGTAGTGCTGGACTACAAGACAGACCGGGTGAGATATGCGGAGGAACTTAAGGAGAAGTATCACGCCCAGCTTGATTACTATGCAGAGGCGCTGGAACAACTTCTGGAAAAGCCTGTGAAAGAGAAGATTATCTATTCATTTACACTTGGAGAGGAGATCAGGGTATGAGAATTTTGATGTATTATCTGATCGCAGTTAATGTAGCTGCCTGGATCATGTACGGCCTGGATAAATGGAAAGCCCGCTCCGGAAAATGGAGAATCTCGGAGCGGACCCTTCTGATCGTTGCGCTGATCGGCGGATCTGTGGGCGCACTGACAGGGATGCTGATGTTCCGGCATAAAACGAAGAAACCGAAATTCGTGATCGGGATTCCGGTGATGCTGGTCGTTCACTGCGTGATCGTGGCGGCGGCTTTCTCCTGGCATGTGCCTTTCCGGTGATTTTCTGTTTTCCTGGTAAGAGCTTCGTGCATAAACGCCATAAGGCACAACAGAATAAGAAGATAGACGGGCAGCAGTCCTGCGGAGATATGATTTGCGATCAGCCCGAAAAGCGGGGGCATCAGGCAGGTTCCCACATAGGCGCTCGCCATCTGGACTCCGATGACAGCCTGGGATTTATCTGCACCGAAATGAGCCGGGGTTGAGTGGATGATGCACGGGTAAACAGGTGCACATCCCAGTCCGACCAGGGCCAGCCCGGCCAGAGAGAGAAAATGGGGACCGGGCAGCAGCAGAGTAAGAGCGCCCAGAGCGATCACTGCCTGGCCCAGCCGGATCATCTGAGTATCATTCAGTTTCATGGTGATAAAACCGGATACTGCACGGCCTGCGGTGATTCCGATGAAGAATGTGCCTGCGAATCCTGCGGCGTCCTGTGCGGACATCCCTTTGTAGAGCGCCAGATAACTTCCGGCCCACAACATCGCTGTCTGCTCCAGCGCGCAGTAGCAGAAAAAGCAGAGCATTACCTCTTTCGCTCCGGGAATCTGTATAATCTCTTTTAAAGTGAGCGCTTTTGATTCCGTTTGGGCTGTCTCGTTCTGCCCGGAATCGCGCCCTCTCCAGAGAGGAAGGCTCAGGAACAAAACTGCCGTCAGCGTGATCTGTATCACGCTGATATAACGGTATCCGCCGTGCCATCCGGCCGTACCGGAAAGGGCGTAGCTCATAATAAAAGGTCCGAGGGTAGTGCCGACGCCCCACATGCAGTGAAGCCAGCTCATATGCCAGCTTTTGTAATGAAGGGCAACGTAATTGTTTAAAGCGGCATCTACACTGCCGGCGCCAAGCCCATAGGGAATGGCCCACAGACAGAGCATCCAGAAGGAGCCGCTGCAGGAAAAACCGAACAGAGCTACTGCGGTCAATGCAACACTGAGAGCCGTGACTTTTCCGGTTCCGAGACGGCGGGTGAGCCGGTCGCTCTGCAGGCTGGATACAATCGTACCGGCAGCGATGATCATGGAGATCATTCCGGCATAGGAAACCGGAACGTCGAAGTCCGGATACATGGAAGGCCAGGCAGAACCCAGAAGAGAATCCGGCAGTCCAAGGCTGATAAATGCAAGGTATATAATAGCCAAAAGAAGATGAAACATACTGTGATACCTCCTGTTGTGTTTTTATACTTGTTTTATACTTGTGCGGCTTTCTTCTCTGAATAAGAGTATGGAAGCTTCTATAAAAAGAAGAGGCAGCATGGACTATTATAATGTATGAGGTGGGGAGATGCTATTACAATCCTGCGATATCATATCACAATCCTGCGCATAGGATGGCAGAGTAACAGCTATTTAGTTCACTAACGTCCTTTTGAAAAACATCCGAAAACAGGGACGATTCTCAAACGTATTCTGCGGGGATGGAGGACGGCTCCGTGCTTCGCTCTAGGGAATAAGGGAAACTACAAAGTACCGGATACGGATTAAATGCAAGGACAGCCGGAGCTTAACTCGCTGACGCTCAGACAAGCGCCCCGTCTGTCCTAACATCCGTATCCG
>JAHZHF010000111.1 GCA_019420405.1 Clostridiales bacterium | reverse complement strand
AAAAGAAGTTCAACGCTGTCGCCCATATAAAAATGATATATCTCATCTGTTTTCAGCATATGCATATGGGAAAATGAATTTCGGGTCAGCAGGTAATAAATGGAGCTATAAATTTCACATCCCCTGGCATCCCTGCTTCCGCCATAATTTTTCAGAAACATACCACCTTCCTGCCCAAGTGGTGTAAGGCCGAGAATTTCGACGATTTCTTCTGCTTTCGTCTTTATTTTCATACACTCACCCACTTCCCATTTGCATCTGAACTTTGAAGAATTGCATTACATAGCTTCACAATCTGCGCTCCCTCTTCAAGCGTCGGGTAAACCGATGTCTCCAGTCTATGTCCGGATCCGACCGCCTCATAGAAATTCTGAATCAGGCTGCGAAATGTATCCGTAAACCCATTCCCAAATCCGAAAATTTCTGTATTTACCCCTCCGCCTTTTACAGCCGTATTCAGAATGTTATTATCCTCCGAGTTCCACCAGAGATTCTTCTTCTCCCCGGTAACTTCAAGCGTAATCCGGTTCACTCTTCCCTGCGAAACCTCCGAAAGCACCATTGTCCCGATCGCGCCATTGTCATATCTTAAGCAGACCGCAGCAATGTCTTCCGAACGCACCTCCATCTGCTCCCTGCGCGTTCCGTTTTCACTGTCCGCATACATAACATTATCTTCTACATACCGCACGGGATGACAGTTTCCGAAAATAGCGGAGACTGCCGCAATCTTTCTGCCTGATATATACTGGGCGATGTCCATCCAGTGCGTGCCTATCTCGGTAACCGCCCTCATTCTGCCTGCAAGCTGCGTATTATAACGCCAGTCCACAGGTGCCGGAAGACAGTGGAATTCCTGCATATAGCTCCCATGTATCAGACTGACTCTCCCAAAATCTTTCGACGCAACAATCTGCCTTGCTTTCTGGCAGGCCAGATGAAACCGTACGTTTAAATTGATCCCGCAGAGCACCTTCTGTTCTTTCGCCTTTTCAACCAGCATTTCCGCCTGATCATCCTTGAAACAAAGCGGTTTTTCACAAAGAACATGCTTTTTGTTATTAAGCAGGAACATCACCATATCAAAATGCAGGTTCGGCGGCGTACACACATGAACGGACGCGATATCATCTTTCAGAAAAAGCGCCGGATCTGTCCCCCAGCTTTCCGCTCCAAACTGTTCTGCGAATTTCCTTGCTTTTTCTCCATCCCGGTCTACCACTGTTCCTATGGATATCCCTAGCGAACGCAAGGCTTCCCCATGCGTACAGGCAATATACCCGGCTCCCCAGATCCCAGCCTTCATAGCTCAGATCCAACTCCTTTCATTTTCTGTATTAACGTTCGATGATTTCTCCTATTCCCGCCGGTGCCGAAACATATCTGACCGCAAAAACAATCACAAACAGCGTCACCACATAAGGGATCATCTGCAGAATCTGCCCCGGGATCATATTCGAAGGAACAACCATCTGAATCGAATCCGCAAAACCAAACAGCACGCCTCCGCCAAGAGCTCCCAGCGGATTGAATTTTCCGAGAATATTCACTGCAACTGCGATAAATCCGCGTCCTGCAGTCATCTCACGCACAAACATATTTACATGGTCGATAGAAAGGAAACTTCCTGCAATTCCACAGAGTACACCGGATATCAGAACGCCGGCATACTTATAATGATTCACTTTAAGTCCAAGGGAAACTGCCGTTTCCGCACTCTCGCCGACTACTCTCATCCGCAGCCCCTGTGGGGTACGGAACAGATAGTACCAGGAAGCAAATACAATAACCAGCATCACCGGGATCAGGATTGACATGTCCCCCAGTACCGGGATTGATATTTTAGGCAGCACGGCAACTTCCGCGGAATTCGCCCTTGTTCCCCAGACCATCTGTGTCATCGCAGCAGTAAATCCTGATGCGAACATATTAAAACCGATACCGCAGATTACCTGATTTACGCGAAAATTAATTGTAAATATTCCGAACAGAAAAGAAACCAGCATACTGACAAGAATCCCCATTGCCAGTCCTGCAAATGCGTTCTGGAACAGGTAAGAGCCAAAAGCAGCTCCCCAGGCTCCCATCAGCATGAATCCCTCCAGGCCGAGAGCCATGGTACCTGTTCTGGCGGAAAAAGCGCCTCCGATGGCCGCCAGTGTGATCGGTGTTGACATTCGAATGGTAGAAGTCAATAAAATTAAAATGATTGTACTGAAATCACTCATGCTTCCATCCTCCTTGCTTTTGTTTTTCCTCTCATGCTTCCAATACGTCCCATAATCCAATCGATCATGTACGGTGCCGCCACAAAGACAATGACAAGCGCCTGGATAATCGAGATATAATCCATTGGAATATTAGCCACACGGTTTACAGATGCAGCGCCCGATTTCAAACCTGCAAAAAGCAGGCCTGCAAGCAATACTCCGACCGGACTGTTTGCCGCCAGCGCTGCGACTGCAATCCCTTCAAATCCGTAACCTGACGAAAAATTATCGATAAATCTGAAATGAACTCCCATAGTCTGACCGGCACCACAAAGTCCGGCAATTCCTGCACTGATAATCATTGTCAGAATAGTGATCCGTTTATAAGGAATTCCCGCTGTTTCTGCCGCTGCACTGTTAAATCCGACAACACGCATGTGGAATCCGAATTTCGTATATTTGATTACAAGCCCCATCGTCACAGACGCCAGTATCGCAAGAATCAGCACGCCTGACAACTGATGTCCACTGAATATTCTTCCAATCACAGCATTATCTCCGATCATCTTCGTCTGGAGAGACGCTTCTCCGTCGCGAAGAGGATAAGCCACGAGATATCCGCAGAAATACTGCGAAATATAATTCATCATAATTGTTACAATCACGATATTGGAACCGAACTTTACATTAAAGTATCCGGCCAGTCCGCCATACAGCCCCGCCGCCGAAAAAGCAACCAGAAGGACAAAAGGAACATATAACACTTTCGGAACCTGCGGGAACCAGGTCCCGGCAATCGCTGCCGCCATAGCGCCCACATAGATCTGCCCCTCACCGCCGAGGTTCATAATGTTCGCCTGTTTTGCCACAGTAAATGACAAGCCGGAAAGGATAAGCGGAGTTGCATATGTCAGTGTTGTCAGAAAAGAATTTAGATTTCCAAATGCGCCTTTAATGATCAGTTCATAAACCTGCAGTGGGTTGTACCCGCTAATCAGGAAGAATATACCGCCAATAATCAACGCCAGGAGCAGCGAGATCAATACTTCAAATAATTTCTTGTATTTCTTAAATACTGTTGAACCAGATGTTTTCATGCTTTCTCTCCTTTCACGCTGCCGCCGGTCATCAGGGTACCAAGCCTGATATCGTCAAAACTGTCTGCCTGATCACAGGCAACCAGTTTTCCCTTGTACAAAACTGCTATTGTATCACTCAGACTTTTCACCTCGTCCAGATCCGCTGACACAAGAAGAACTGCTTTTCCCTTGTCCCTGTAATCCAGTATCACATTGTGGATGTACTCAATGGCAGATACGTCCACACCTCTGGTTGGCTGAGCGCAGATAACCACTTCTGGGTCCTGCGAAAACACCCGGGCAATTACAACTTTTTGCTGGTTTCCGCCTGAAAGATTACCGACCAGAGTGTCGCTGCCCGGCGCCTTCACTCCGAATGTTTTTATTTTTTCTTCCCCGTAAGAAGCAATGTTTTTCAGATTCAAAATCCCTTTACCGGAAAATTCTTCTTTGCTCTCATAGCCGAGTATCATATTTTCTCTGATACTCATACCAAGTACCAGCCCCCTCGTCATCCTGTCTTCCGGTACATGACCGACACCGTTTTTAATAAAGTCGTAAGCCGTTCCTGCCAATTCTTTCCCGTTCAGTTGAATCTCCCCGGAGTCTGGTTTCAAAATCCCTGTGATACTCTCCAGAAGCTCCGTCTGTCCATTTCCCTCGATACCCGCAATTCCAAGAATTTCACCGCGTCGAATCGAAAAATTAATATCGTCGAGAATCGGGATCTCACCTTTTTTATAAGAGAGGTGCTTCACCTCAAACAGCACCTCTCCCATCTTTTCACTTCTTCTTTTTACAGACAGATGAACCTCTCTTCCCACCATCATCCGGGCCAGGCTCTCCTGAGAAGCCGACTGGCTATCCACTGTTCCGATCAGCTTCCCGTCTCTGAGAATTGTCACCCTGTCAGATATCTCAAGAACTTCATACAGCTTATGTGTAATGATAATGATACTCTTGCCGGCGTCCCGCATCTGGTTCAGCGCTGCAAAAAGCTCCTTCACCTCAATGGGAGTCAACACGGCTGTCGGCTCGTCCAGAATCAGTATATCCGCCCCGCGATACAGCGCTTTCAAAATCTCGACTCGCTGTCTCTCACCTACTGATAGGTCAGAAACTTTCGCTCTTGGATTGACATGGAAGCCATACTGTTCGGCAAGGCTCTCCACCTCTTTGACTGCCCGCTCAAAGTCGAACCGGATTCCCTTTTTCGGTTCATGCCCGACAACAATATTTTCAGCAACAGTTAAAACGGGAACAAGCATAAAATGTTGATGAACCATGCCAATGCCCAGATCAATCGCGGCTTTCGAATTATTAATCTGAACCGGTTGATCTTTAAACTCGATCTTTCCCTCATCTGCTCTGTACATTCCGTACAGAACTTTCATCAGGGTTGTCTTTCCTGCACCGTTTTCACCGAGCAGAGCATGGATTTCCCCCTGTTCCAGCACGAAGTCAACCTTGTCCAGGGCATGTACTTCTCCAAATGTTTTTGTGATACCTTCCATCCTGATCAGGCTCATATTCTGCACTCCCTTTTCACACAATAAATCAAACTACTTTACATTTTCCGCAATCCATGCATCCACTTCGTCTGTTGTCGTCGGAAGCGTAATGTCTCCATCCAGGAACCACTGCTTAGCCTCCTCTACTTTATCGATAATCTCCTGCGGCACCTCAACGTTGCTTCCTTCAACAGAATATCCTACGGCTTCCTCTTTCAGTCCCCATACCTTGACGCCGTTTGACCACTCTCCATCTACGACCGATTTCACTTCATTAAATGTAATTTCAGGAAGTTCGAATGTCGCTGTGGCAACAATTTCATCAGGACTGATCGAATTCTGATTGACTCCCGTACCCATAGCATATCCACTGTCAGCTTTTGCCGCGTCAAACACTCCCATTCCGGATCCGCCGGCGCCCTGAAGTATGATATCTGCACCCTGCTTATAAAAAGAATCTGCCATTTCTTTTGCTTTTGCCGGGTCGTCAAAAGAACCAACTACACCGGAAAGAACTTCTACCTCCGGATTTGCATATTTGGCGCCAGCCTCAAATCCTGCGACAACCGCATTGAGCAGAGGGGAATCCACTCCCATGACGGCTGCAATTTTTGTCTCGGCGTTGATCCTGTCCAGACTTTCTTCTGTTGTCAGATATCCGGCAAGTACACCGCAGAGGAAAGACTGATCTGCTCCGTTTTTCGAGATTGAACTTACATTGTCCATCTCAACTGCCGTATCAATAATTGTAAAGTTCTGATCTGGATATTCTGCAGCGACCTGCTCCAGCGCAGACTGAGCGTCAGCGCCAAGAGAGAAGATGAGGTCATATTCTCCGGTTTGTGCGAACTCTCTTAACATAGTCACTACCTCTCCGTTAGAACTGGGTTCGGAATAATCATATGTAATCCCCAACTCCTCTTCTGCTTTCTGAAGACCGCTATTTACCATATCGTTAAAATTATTATCTCCAAGTCCGCTGGTTGTGAATACAACTCCGATCTTCACATCGCCTTCTGATTCGGCCGGATCTGCGATCTCTTTTGTTCCACAGCCTGCCAGTAAGCCTGCCACCGTTGTTCCGACTAAAATCATTGATACAGCTTTTTTCATTCTTCTCATTTGTTTCTCCCTCTTTCTTAATAATTAATCAACACACCACACCTGCATGCCGCTCTGACTGCACTGTCTGATAAATTCCTGTGCTTCTTTATCGTTGGATTTATCAACAATTAACTCTACATTTTTGTTGATCCCGCACACTTTATGAAACGCATACTTGCCAAATTTGAAATGATCAATCAGGAAATAGACCTTCTGACTGTTCCTAAGCATTGCCTTTTTTACTTCCGCTTCTTCTTCAATCGAATCACATATCCCGTATGTTAAATTGATCGCCTCAGACGAAAGGAAGGCCTTATCTGCACAGTACTGCTCTATCATTCTCACGGTTTCCCCACCCATCATTGACATACTGCTTTTCCTCAGCCGTCCTCCCGGCATAAACACCTCGATGCCTTCTTTGTTTTGAAGTTTCATGCAGACCTGGATGTTGTTCGTGATCACTGCGGCGTGCACATTCAGATAATCCGTGATAAGCGAAGTCGTACTGCTTGCATCTATAAAGATACGCTCGCCGTTTTTTACCAATGAGGCTGCATATTTTGCCATCCGATGTTTCTCGTCCGAATGTAGAAGTTTTCTCTCCTCCGCTGTACTTCCTGTCAGGCTCTTCGCCCCGCCAAGCACACAGATCAGGAGGTTAGCCTCCTCCATCTTTTTCAGATCTCTTCGGATCGTCATCTCAGAAACATCGAGTATCTCACTAAGCTGTTTGATATCCGCATAGTCATTCTCCAACAGATACTCCTGTATAAATTTCTGCCTTTTCTCCAGGGACAATGCTTTCACAATTTCTCACCTCCGTTTTTCTAAATATCTTCCCGATTCTTAATGTAAGAATATCACAGTAAATGTTATATTTCAACACTATATTTGTTAATTTTTAACATGATCATTAATAAGTCCAGTTAATAATTCTTATTTACGGCTTGTTTTCGCTGCTTTTATACCTGTATTTAAGTTATTATTACTATGAATGTTATTTTTTAACATTCTGTGATATTTTTACATAAAAAGTCCCCTCCTGCAGCATTCTGCAAGAGGGGACTCTTGTTATCTGATTATAGTTATTCAATCACTGATTATACAAGCTCGATCAGAACTTCCATAGCAGCGTCACCTTTACGCTGTCCGATCTTAACGATTCTTGTGTAACCACCATTACGGTCTGCATACTTCGGAGCGATCTCTGAGAACAGTTTCTCTGCCATATCAACGTTCTTTGTGCCGGATTTCTTTCCAGCAGCCTTTGTCGGAACCTCTTTCACCGGGCAGAGAACCTTGAGCATCTCACGTCTTGCATGAAGTCTGCTCGGCTGATCCTTTTTGATCTTCTTCTCTACTTCGTCGTAAACAGTTACTTTCTTTCCATCAACTACTTCTTTTACTCTCTTGCCGTCTTTGTCCTTGCGGGCAACCTTAGCTGTGATTGTAACTTCATCGTAGTTGTCTTTCTCTCTTACTGCCATAGCGATGAGACCTTCTGCAACCTTGCGGATCTCTTTCGCCTTAGCCTCTGTTGTAACGATCTTGCCGTTGTTTAACAGAGCTGTTACCTGGTTTCTGATCAAAGCTTTTCTCTGACCTGATGTTCTGCCGAGCTTTCTATACTTAGCCATTTTTAAATTCCTCCTAATCTTTCCGTTATAGTTCAGACGCGCCATTCGCAAAAACGCACTTGCGTGCTGCCCGCGGCGGCTACCGCTTTTTTGCTCATGAACAGGCGCCCAATGTATGCCTGAACTATAACTACACATTTGGTTATGCATCTTCGGGCTTACTAATCAAATGCCTCTGCCGTGCTCTTCGGGCTTATCGGCAGAGATTTTATCAGTTCCCGGCAGGGCATGTCTTACTCGTCGCCCTGGTTGAGCTCAAGATTGAGCTCTTTGAGCTTCGCAAGTACTTCCTCAAGAGATTTGCGTCCAAGGTTACGGACTTTCATCATATCCTCAGGAGTCTTATTTGTAAGCTCTTCTACTGTATTGATTCCGGCTCTCTTCAAGCAGTTGTAAGAACGAACGGAAAGCTCCAGCTCGTCTATGCTCATCTCGAGAACCTTTTCTTTTTCGTCATCCTCTTTCTCGATCATGACTTCTGCTGCCTGAGCAACCTCTGACAGGTCGACAAAGAGTTTCAGATGTTCGCTTAATACCTTCGCTGCAAGGCTTACAGCCTCATCGGGAAGCATGGTGCCTTTTGTCCAGACGTCCAGTGTGAGCTTATCATAATCTGTGATCTGACCTACACGGGTATTCTCCACAGTCAGGTTCACACGCTCAACCGGGGTGTAGATAGAATCAATCGGGATCACGCCGATCGGCATGTCGTCTCTCTTGTTCTTATCTGCGCTCACATATCCTCTGCCTTTTGTGATCGTCATTTCCATATACAGCTTGCAGTCTTTTCCACCGCTCAGTGTTGCGATGACCTGCTCAGGATTCACAATCTCGATATCAGAATCCACCTGGATATCAGCGCCAGTAACGACACCCTCACCCTCAAATTCGATATACGCGGTCTTTACTTCATCTGAATCAGATGTGTTTTTGATCGCCAGAGATTTCAGGTTCATGATAATCTCTGTCACGTCTTCCTTCACACCCGGAATGGAACTGAACTCGTGAAGCACGCCGTCGATTCTCACGGAACTGATGGCAGCTCCCGGAAGAGAAGAAAGCATGATTCTTCTCAGAGAGTTTCCAAGTGTTGTCCCGTACCCTCTCTCGAGCGGCTCTACGACAAATCTTCCATACTTCTTATCATCTGAAACATCTGTAATTTCAATATTAGGTTTATTAAAATCAAACACTACACAGACCCTCCTTATGGGTTTTAAAATGTTGAGGGGATACGCTGTTGCAGCCGATATTACTTAGAATATAACTCGACGATCAACATCTCATCTACAGGAACATCGATAGCTTCTCTTGCCGGAAGCTCTTTTACTGTTCCTCTAAGATTCTCTGAATCAACTTCCAGCCAGTCCGGAATCATGTTTCCGCCTGTTGCCTCGAGAATCTCTTTGTATCTCTGTGAGCCTTTCTTGTTCTCTTTGATCTCAATTGTATCTCCGGCTTTTACAAGGTAAGACGGGATGTTTACCTGCTTGCCGTTTACAAGAACGTGCTTGTGATCAACGATCTGTCTAGCCTCTTTTCTTGTTCTTGCAAATCCCATACGGAATACCACGTTGTCCAGTCTGGAC
>JAHZHF010000110.1 GCA_019420405.1 Clostridiales bacterium | reverse complement strand
GATTCCCACCTGTTAAACATTACGCCCTCCTTGAGCGCACGAGCGAAGCCCTGAGCCGTCCTCCATCCCCGCAGAATACGTCTTGAGAATTGCCCCTGTTTTCGGACGTTTTTTATCTGTAAGTTAGTGAACTTTATAGCTGTAATCTTGCATTTTTTTCTTACAGGGGCTTGATTTCTATGGAAAAAGGTGTTAAAGTTGCATATAGTTACATAAGGAATCCGGCAGAAGAGTGAACGAAAGTTCACTCTTCTTTGTTGCAGGCGTTAATGAAACGCGGTGTTTCGGATTTCCGGGTGGCATAATCAGGTAAAGGAGAAGGAGTACAGCGTGTCAAAAAGAGAAGAATATGAACAGAAGACAGAACAGCTTCTGGAGCCCATTGTGACAGAGCTTAATTTTGAGCTGGTGGATGTGGAGTATGTCAAAGAGGGAGGTACATGGTACCTGCGGGCGTATATTGATAAACCCGGCGGCATCACCGTGGATGACTGTGAGGCGGTCAGCAGACGGTTCTCCGATATCCTTGACGAGAAAGACTACATTGAGGATTCTTACGTGTTCGAGGTGAGCTCTCCGGGACTGGGGCGTCCCTTAAAGAAGGAGAAGGACTTTAAGAGAAGTCTGGGAGACGAGGTTGAGATCCGGACTTACCGGGCGATCGACCGTCAGAAAGAATTCACCGGAATACTGAAAAGCTACGATGAGAATACTGTGACGATCGCATATGAGGATGATACAGAACAGACATTTGAGAGATCAGAGATCGCTCTGATCCGTCTGGCGTTGGATTTTTAGTAAGAGTTCAGCCGTCTGACATAAGGAGGCGGAATTATGGCGCGGCTGAATGGTTACGATTATTAATTATTTAGGAGGAAAGTAAGAATGAACACAGAGTTAATGGAAGCATTGACAATCCTTGAAAAAGAGAAGAACATCAGCAGGGATGTAATGATGGACGCAATCGAGAATTCTCTGATCAGCGCCTGTAAGAATCATTTCGGGACAGCGGAGAATATCAAGGTAATCATGGATAAAGAGACTTGCGATTATGCGGTGTACGCGGAGAAGGAAGTGGTTGAGGAAGTGATGGACCCGGCCCTTGAGATCAGTCTTGAGGATGCGGAGAAGCTGGATTCTGCCCTGCAGATCGGAGACGTGGCGCAGGTGCCCGTTCACTCCAAGGAGTTCGGCCGTATTGCAACGCAGAACGCGAAAAACCTGATCCTCCAGAAGATCCGCGAGGAAGAAAGAAAGGTTGTGTTCGACCAGTATTTCGAGAAAGAGAAAGATATCGTAACCGGTATTGTTCAGCGTTACGTGGGAAGAAATATCAGTATCAACCTGGGCAGGGCGGACGCTATGCTGACAGAGAACGAGCAGGTGAAGACAGAGCATTTTGAGCCTACGGAGAGAATTAAGCTGTATGTAGTGGAAGTGAAGAATACACCGAAGGGACCGAAGATCCTTGTATCCCGTACTCATCCGGAGCTGGTGAAGAGACTCTTCGAAGCGGAAGTGGCAGAGGTCAGAGACGGAACGGTAGAGATCAAGAGCATTGCCCGCGAGGCAGGATCAAGGACGAAGATGGCGGTCTGGTCCAACGATCCGAACGTAGATCCGGTAGGTGCATGTGTCGGTATGAATGGCGCCAGGGTCAATGCAGTGGTAAGAGAGCTTCGGGGAGAGAAGATCGATATCATCAACTGGGATGAAAACCCGGCGCTTCTGATCGAGAATGCGCTGAGTCCGGCAAAGGTCATTTCCGTTATGGCTGACCCGGAGGAGAAGATTGCCAGTGTGATCGTACCGGATTACCAGCTTTCCCTTGCGATTGGAAAAGAGGGACAGAACGCACGTCTGGCTGCGCGTCTGACCGGATATAAGATTGATATCAAGAGCGAGACTCAGGCGATCGAGGCGGGAGATCTTCCGGAGAACTACATGGAGCAGATGGGCCTTGTGGGTGAGGAAGGATACACCGGCGATTACGATGATGAATACAGTGAAGAAGCGTATGCTGATTACGACGAGAACGGGGCGTATGACGACGGCGCTTATGCAGGAGATGCTTATGACGGCGAATCTTATGATGAAAATGCTTCCTATGATGAGGATTCTTATGAAGCCGGGGAAGCTTACGAACCAGAAGACGCCGCCTGGGATGAAAAAGAAGAGGAAATCGAGTTTATCGAGACGGAGAATGAGTAAGACTTTAAAGGAGTGGGTTGTTTGGCAGTAAAGAAAAAGATCCCTGTGAGGAAATGCGTGGGGTGCGGTGAGATGAAGCCGAAGAAAGAGCTGATTCGCATTCTGAGAACGGAGAACGGCGAGTTCGTCGTGGACGCGGGGGGCAAGAAAAACGGCCGCGGCGCATATATATGCCGCAGCGTGGAATGCTTTCATGCGGCGGTAAAAAGCCGCGGGCTTGAGCGCTCCTTTAAGCAGGAGATCCCGCAGGAAGTGTACGACAGACTGGAAAAGGAGATGGGTGAGATTGGCGAAGCGTGATAAGATCCTGTCCCTGGTCGGCCTGGCGGTGAGAGCGGGCAGATGCGTAAGCGGAGAAGCGCTGACGGAGAGCGAGGTAAAGTCCGGAAAGGCCTGCCTTGTGATCGTCGCATCAGATGCATCGGAGAACACGAAGAAGAAATTTCGGGATATGTGTAAATTTTACAGAGTTCCAATTTATTTTTACGGAGATAAAGATACCTTAGGGCATGCAATGGGAAAAGAATTCCGTGCATCTCTGGCGATATTGGACGAAGGATTTGCAGACGGGATTCAAAGAGAGCTTAAAAATCGAGAGGATATTGCATAGGAGGTAGTTGAATATGACAAAAATGAGGGTACATGAACTGGCAAAGGAGCTGGGAATGGACAATAAAGAACTCATGGAGATCCTGCAGAAGAAAAATGTGGAAGTAAAGAACCATATGAGCACGCTGGAGCGGGGCGCCGGAAAAGCGGCAGCGGCTTCGCAGAATGAGGATGCTTCCCAGAAGGAAGAGAAGAAGGAGGGGGCGCCGAAGAAGAAAAATCTTGCGTTCGTGATCCGTCCCCAGAATTCCAGAAACAGCAGCCGGATACAGGGCAGCCGTCCTGCACAGCGTCCGGGACAGACAGGAGCGCGCCCGGCCGGGGCACGTCCGGGACAGCCGGGAACACGTCCGGCAGCCGGAGCACGTCCTGCAGGCGGACGCAGCGCAGAGGGACGTCCGGCGGATGCAAGAACTGCAGGAGAACGTCCGGCACGTTCTGAGAGACCCTCAGAGCGCCCGGCTGAGAGAGCGGAGAAAATTATAGAGAGACAGGAGCGTCCGGCAGAAAGAGCAGAGAGACCGGCACAGAGCCGTCCGGCTTCCGAGACTTCCAAACCTTCGGGAGAGGGCCGTACAGGGGCGGAACGCCCGGTACGTCCGGAGAGGGCAGGCCAGGAGCGGACCGCACAGGGAACACATGCGGACAGAAATGGTCAGGGAAGCCGCCCGGAGAGAGACCGTCAGAATGCGCGTCCTGAGAGAGCAGGACAGGGCACACGTCCTGCAGGCGGACGCGGTGCAGACGGACGTCCGTCCGGAGACCGTCCGGCGCGTTTTGAGAGAGGCCAGGGGGGCCGCTCTTTTGAGGGCCGCCAGGGCGGAGACCGTCAGGGCCGTCCGGACAGGGATCAGAGAGGCCAGGGAGGCCGTTCCTTCGGAGAGGGCAGACCGGGACGTCCAGACCGTGACCAGAGAGGAGGACGCGACCGCGACCAGCGCTCCGGCGGACCGGGAATGCGCGGCGACCGCAGAGATTCCCGCAGGGATGATATGAGTTCCTCCGTGGTAGAACAGCAGAAGAGCCAGAGAAACAAGGCGAAAGACAAAGAACGCGATAATAAGAAGAAAGAATACAGAGACGAGGCATTTGAAGGAAAGGCGGCAAAGAAGGGCAGAAAGCAGAAACAGGTAGCAGAGGCAAAGAGACCTCAGCCGAAGCAGGAGGAGCAGAAGGAAGAGAAGATCAAACAGATCACAATTCCGGAAGTCCTGACAATCAAAGAGCTGGCTGATAAGATGAAGGTTACGCCGTCTGTGATCATTAAGAAGCTGTTCCTTCAGGGCAAAGTCGTGACCGTAAATCAGGAGATTGACTTTGAGACAGCCGAGGAGATCGCAATGGAATTTGAGATTCTCTGTGAGAAAGAAGAGGTTGTCGATGTAATCGAGGAACTCTTGAAAGAGGATGAGGAAGACGAAAGCCTGATGGAGAAGCGGCCTCCGGTTGTCTGTGTAATGGGACACGTCGACCATGGTAAAACTTCCCTGCTCGATGCGATCCGCCACTCCAATGTGACAGACCGTGAGGCGGGTGGAATCACCCAGCACATCGGCGCTTATGTGGTGGAGATCAACGGAGAAAAGATTACATTCCTTGATACTCCGGGACATGAGGCGTTTACCGCAATGCGTATGCGTGGAGCAAATTCCACGGATATTGCAATCCTGGTGGTTGCAGCGGATGACGGCGTGATGCCGCAGACCGTGGAGGCGATCAACCACGCGAAGGCAGCCGGGGTAGAGATCATTGTTGCCATCAACAAGATCGACAAGCCGAGCGCAAACATCGAGCGTGTGAAACAGGAGCTGACAGAGTATGAACTGATTCCGGAGGACTGGGGCGGAAGCACCATATTTGTTCCGGTTTCCGCACATACGAAGGAAGGTATCCCGGAGCTTCTTGAGATGATCCTTCTCACAGCAGAGGTGATGGAGCTTAAAGCAAATCCGAACCGTTCTGCAAGAGGTCTTGTAATCGAGGCAGAGCTCGATAAAGGAAAGGGGTCCGTGGCGACAGTTCTCGTACAGAAAGGTACGCTCCATGTAGGAGACGCCATCGCGGCGGGAAGCGCTCACGGACGTGTCCGTGCGATGATGGACGACAAGGGCAGAAGAGTGAAAGAGGCAGGTCCGTCTCAGCCGGTAGAGATCCTGGGACTCAACGACGTGCCGAACGCAGGCGAAGTGTTCGTGGGATGCGAGTCAGAGAAAGAAGCGAGAAACTTTGCAGACACATTTATTGCACAGCACAAAGTGAAGCTGCTTGACGAGACGAAGTCCAGGATGTCCCTCGACGATCTGTTCAGCCAGATCCAGGAAGGAAACTTAAAAGAGCTTAACATCGTAGTCAAGGCAGATGTGCAGGGATCGGTGGAGGCCATCAAGCAGAGCCTCTTAAAGCTTTCAAACGACGAGGTTGTTGTCAAGGTAATTCACGGAGGTGTCGGCGCAATCAACGAGTCCGACGTAATCCTGGCGTCTGCATCCAATGCGATTATTATCGGATTTAACGTCCGTCCGGATGCAACTGCGAAGGATATTGCAGACAGAGAAGGAGTTGACTTAAGACTCTACAGAGTTATCTACAATGCTATCGAGGACGTGGAGGCAGCTATGAAGGGTATGCTTGATCCGGTCTTCGAGGAGAAGGTATTAGGACACGCGGAAGTACGACAGACATTCAAGGCGTCCGGAGTAGGTACAATCGCAGGTGCCTATGTGCGTGACGGTGTCTTTGAGAGAAACTGCTCTGTCCGTCTGATCCGTGACGGTATCGTAGTATTTGACGGACCGCTGGCGTCCTTAAAGCGTTTCAAGGACGATGTGAAGGAAGTAAGAGCCGGATACGAGTGCGGTTTCGTATTTGAAAATTATAATGACATCAAGGAGGGCGACGAAGTCGAGGCTTACAAGATGGTCGAGACAGAGAGAAAATAACAGTCCACGGATGTCAGTCAGAGAAACAGGAGGAGCGGTAATGAGAAAAAACAGTATTAAAAACACACGGGTGAATGCGGAGGTTCTTCGTGAACTGAGCAATATCCTGCGCGACGGGATCAAAGATCCGCGGGTTGCGCCTATGACTTCTGTGGTTGCTGTGGAAGTAGCTCCGGATCTGAAGACATGCAAGGCATATATCAGCGTCCTCGGGGATGAAAAGACACAGCAGGATACGATCGCGGGGCTTAAGAGCGCGGAGGGATATATCCGCCGCGAGCTGGCGCGCAGGGTCAACCTGAGAAACACACCGGAGATCAGGTTCATCGTGGATCAGTCCATTGAATATGGAGTAAATATCAGCAGGAAAATCGATGAAGTCACAAGAGGGTTGACTTCGGACAGCGAGAATTGAGGTATGTGCATGAAAATTGAATTAAATAGAGTTTTAGAAGGCAGAAGCAGAATCGCTCTGGGCGGGCATGTCCGCCCGGACGGGGACTGCGTGGGGGCCTGTATGGGGCTTTACCTGTATCTGAAAGAGCAGTATCCGCAGATCGATGTGGACGTTTACCTGGAAACTATCCCGGAGCAGTACAGGATCATCCGGGGGACAGATGAGGTGAAAAGCGAGATTCCTGAGAATGCAGCTTATGATCTCTTTATCTGTCTGGACTGCGGCGACACAAAGCGTCTCGGTTTTTCCGGTCCGCTGTTTGATCAGGCGGCGGAGACTCTGTGTATCGATCACCATGTCAGCAACGATGCGTTCGCGGATCTGAACTATATCGTTCCGGACGCAAGTTCCACCTGTGAGCTTGTGTATAGACTGCTGGAAAAGGATAAGATCAGCCGGCATGCAGCTGAAGCACTTTTCATGGGCATAGCGCACGATACGGGAGTATTTCAGTATTCCTGTACCTCCCCGGAAACGATGGAGATCGCGGCGGACCTGATGCGTAAGGGGATCAACAGCAGCGAGATTATCGATGTTACATATTTTGAAAAGACATATATACAGAACCAGATTCTCGGGCGTGCGCTTCTTGAGAGCATGCTGATTATGGATAAAAGATGTATCGTCTCGGTAATCCGCAGGAAATCCATGGAATTTTTCCAGGCAACTCCGGCGGATCTGGAAGGCATTGTAAGCCAGCTCAGAGAGACGAAGGGAGTGGAAGTCGCAATCTTTCTTCATGAGACGGAGCCTCAGACATTTAAGGTGAGTCTGCGCTCAAAGGGAATTGTGGACGTCAGCGCGATCGCGAAACATTTCGGCGGGGGCGGCCATGTGCGCGCGGCCGGCGTGACCATGAAAGGCTCGAGTTACGATGTGATCAACAACATAACCGCCAGGATCGCTCTCCAGCTTGACCACAGCGAAAAGCAGGAACGTCAGAAATGATAAACGGAATACTGAATATATATAAAGAAAAAGGATACACTTCTCACGATGTAGTTGCGCGTCTGCGCGGCATCGTGGGGCAGAAGAAGATCGGACACACAGGCACTCTTGATCCGGATGCGGAGGGGGTGCTGCCTGTCTGTCTCGGGCGGGCGACGAAGGTATGTGATCTCCTGACCGATAAGGATAAAACGTATGAAGCTGTGCTTCTTCTCGGAAAGTCTACGGATACTCAGGATATATCCGGTACGGTTCTTGAAGAGAAAAGCAGCGATGGAATTACGGAAGAGATGACCGAAGCCTGTGTTCGCAGTTTTATCGGAGACTATGATCAGATCCCGCCCATGTATTCCGCCCTGAAAGTGGGCGGGAAAAAGCTGTATGAGCTGGCGCGGGAAGGAAAGACCGTGGAACGGAAGAGCCGGAGGGTTACAATCTATGATATCCGGATCAAAGAAACCGTTCTCCCCAGGATCAGGATGGAGGTGGACTGTTCTAAGGGCACCTATATCCGAACCCTGTGCCACGATATCGGAGAGAAACTCGGCACCGGAGGCTGCATGGAATCACTCCTGAGAACAAAAGCAGGGATGTTCTCAATCGGGGAGAGCCTGCGGCTCGATCAGGTGGAGGCAACAGTAAAGGCAGGAAAACTTTCGGATATTCTCCGCCCTGTGGACTGTGTGTTCCAGGATCTTGAACCGCTTAGAGTGAGGCCGGAGGCGGAGAGTCTGGCGCGCAACGGGAATCCGCTCACACACCGCCAGGTTAGATCCGGAGTTCATTCGGGAGTTCATTCGGAAATTGATCCGGGAATTCATCCGGGAGAATTGCAGGAAGACCGGAAGCCGTCCGGAGAACACAGCGGGAAATATACCGGGAGATACAGAGTGTATGACACGGAGGGAAACTTTATCGGCATCTATTCGTACGACGGGGAGAGACATCTCTTCCGGCCGGAGAAGATGTTTCTGTTATAGTGTTGTCTTGTTCTTGAACACTGAAAGAGGATATGAGCACTGAAAAAGAAGATAAGCGAGGCTGACATGAGGTACGTTACGGGGATTGAATCTTTTGACGGAACAGAGCGGACGGCAGTGACGCTCGGGAAATTTGACGGACTGCACCGGGGGCACCAGAAGCTGGTGAACCGGATCAGGGAGTATGCGTCAGAGGGCTGCGAGAGTGTGCTGTGCGCCTTTGACATGCACCGGGAGACGCTGATGACAAAGAAGGAGAGGAAGGAGCGCCTCGAAGGCCGGGTAGACTGGCTGATCGAAGATCCGTTTACAGAGGACTTAAGGAATATGGAGGCGGAGACCTTTATCCGGGAGATCCTCTGCGGGAAACTTCATGCGGCCCACATCGTAGTCGGCACGGACTTTACTTTCGGATACCAGAAGCGCGGAAACTTCCGGATGCTGAAAGAATACGCAGCAGAATACGGGTACACAGTGGATGTAATTGAGAAGGAGCGCTACGGCGATCTGGTCATCAGCAGCACTTATATCCGGGATGCGCTCTCCCAGGGGGATGTGGTTCTGGCAGAGAAGCTGCTCGGATATCCATATGAGCTTACCGGAACTGTGCAGCACGGGAAAAGGCTGGGAAGGACCCTTGGATTTCCGACCATGAATATCGAACCGGAGGAGAAGAAGATTCTCCCCAGGTTCGGCGTGTATGCCTGCCGTGTCAAAATTGACGGAAAGTGGTATCATGGCGTCGGAAATGCGGGAATCAAGCCCACGGTGACAGACGAACACCGGCGTCTCCTGGAAGTGTTTGTATACGGATTTGAAGGGGATGCCTATGGGAAGGAAATTACCGCACAGTTCTGCGGCTTCGAGCGGCCGGAGATCAAGTTCGGCTCGGTGGAAGAATTGAAAGACCAGGTTATGAAGGATATGAAATACGGGGAAGAATTTTTCTCAACAGTTTAGCTATTTAGTGCACTAACACTTTCTGTTAAATACGGCCGGAATCGGGCGGGATGTTTTGGAAGTCGTATTCTGATGAAGGGAACAGGAGTTACATGCTTCGTTCCAGAATCTGGGAAGAATCTAAGAATCCGAAGAGTTGTTTAATA
>JAHZHF010000011.1 GCA_019420405.1 Clostridiales bacterium | reverse complement strand
GGTGTTGTTAAGCGGTGCGCAGGGATTGTTTGAGCGTCAGCGAGTTGCCCTGCACACCGCTTTGCCCTTAAACAACTCTTCGGCTTCTTAGATTCTTCCCAGATTCCGGAACGAAGCATGGAACTCCTGTCCCTTCATCAGAATACGTGTTACTAAATATCTGCCCCGCTTCCGGACGTAATCTAACGGAAAATGTTAGTGCACTAAATAGCTGAACTGTTACATTTTTGAAGAAGTAGCAATAACCTACTTTTTATATTCCAGATGCCGGTATATTACCATAGCCAGCTTGAATATAATAGCGTCGTCAAAAACCCTGATATCAAGACCGGTCAATTTCTTCACTTTTTTCAGACGATACATCAGGGTATTCCTGTGGATAAAAAGCTGGCGGGCGGTTTCCGAAACATTCAGGTTATTCTCAAAAAAACAGTTTATGGTTTCCAGGGTTTCCGGTTCAAAAGAGTCGAAGCCGCCTTTTATAAACACCTCCCGCAGATAAGACTCGCACAGCGACACCGGCATCTGATAGATCAGGCGGTTAATTCCGAGGTGATTATAGCTGATAACCGTCTCCCCTTTCTGAAAGAGATACAAAAGCGAAAGCACATACAGGCTTTCTTTATATGATTCGGCCAGTTGCCGTATATCTGTCACAACGCTTCCGATCCCGACGACTGGAAGCTGACCGAATTCTGTCCCGGCGATTTCCCGAAACCGATATCCCATCTCCTCCAGCGTCTCCCATCCCGTATTTGACCTTGTCTCGGCGATCAGGAGGATATCCGTCTCCGTCATCGGAAATACTTCATATTTTTCCGGCCGCTCCTCCCCCGCCAGTAAGCTATTCAGATTCCAATTCGGATCCGCCTTCTGGAACCGGAGTAAAAAGACTGCCCGCGGCTTGATCAGAACGATCTTCAGGATACTGGCACGGACATTCACATCTTCCCCATGAATATTTTCGAGGAACAGGTTCTTGTAGAAAAGAGCCCTGTCATACTTTTCTTCCAAATACGCCTTCGTACCTGTAAAGCAGACTGCAAGGATCGTAGCATAATTCTGCGCCTCTTTGTCTTTTCCTTCTACAAAAGCTGCAAATTTTACAAAACTGTTTTCATAAAATATACGATAGGTCATATCTTTGACAAAAAAGCAGTCATTTTCCCCGTTCTGTTTTTTCATCAAATCGAATGAATTCTTCTGTCCGATCATTTCCTGATTGCTGCATGAAACGATCTCCTTGTTGTCAATCACTCCGAACATTCTCGGGATACTGCCCTGCAACTGATACACATATCCCTGAAAAAACCTGTCTGCCATATTTTTGCAACACCACCTTCATTAGTCTGTCCGTGAACAGCAGCGACTGTTCCGCCGCAGGGACAAAACTGCCTTCGCTCCCCTTCCGCGCAGCCTCTACAGTAGTATACCATCCCGCTCTTTTGAAAACAACAGGGAACCTCCCCGGCCTTCCCGCAAAAGGTCACCCAAAAAGGTAACAGGCAGAAGACGCCCCGGTCCTCTGCCTGAATGGTTCAGTATTCTCTTATTCGATGTAACCTCTCTCAAGCAGATATTCTTCGCTTGCTCCGGCAGCCATCCACCAAGCTTTCTTGTTTCTCCTGAAAGAGATATAAATGAAAGCAAGTGCTGCGATCAGTACGACAATCGCGATGATTTTTATAGAGCCTTCCAGAGAGAATGCTTTGTAAACCAGCCACAGAACCGGGTTTGTCCCTACCGTCCATGCCGCAATACCGAGTCCCTGGTCAAACGCGCTCGCTACCGACTCCATCTGGGATGCAACGCCCGCCGCTTCCGCTGCTTTTGTAAATGCGCTGCAGACCTCTGAATTCAGAACATTTGAGATATTGAACCAGATCGTCCCGGAGATAATCGTCATCAGGATATCTCCGCGGAATACACAAATCAGCCCGGCCGTCATAAACGCCATCGCCGGGATATCCGCCAGCATCAGAAGTTTGTTACCCGGCATTACAAGCGAGGTAAAGAATACGATCGGGATCAGGATCAGTGCTGCCGCCATGTTGTCGCCATTTCCGAAGAAAACAGCCGGATCCATGGCAACATGGAAATATTTTCTCTTGGACTTTCCCGCCTGGGCTTTCGCCTGCATAGACTGGCTCAACGGAATCAGACCCTTGACGAACAGTCCGGAAACAGAGGGATAGATCACCATGATACCCGCAATCGTAATCGCAGTTGTCAGGATGCCTGCCCATGTCGTAACCTCACCAAGCCCTGTGATGGATCCGAGTACTGCGATCAGGATTCCTACGATCAGGCCGATGATCAGCGGCTCACCCCAGAATCCGAAGCGGTTCTGCAGAGTCTCCGCGCTGATCGGTTTTGTTTTAATCTTAAGCTTCATCACGATCCATCTTACAATCATAGCGAACGGAGCGCCTCCGGACGGGCAGCTTGTAAGAGTCAGGTTGTCATATCCGTTGAATTCCTGCAGTGACGGAGCGATAATGTCCGCGATAAGGAGTACCACAAGGTTGCATACAACTGCTGCCGCGATACCCAGGGCAAAGCTTCCGGTTGTAAACTGCACAATCACTGCCCAGAATACAAACTGGTAATAATTCCAGATATCTGTCGGCTGGAACGTATCCACCAGTTTCAGGCCGAACAGAAGAAGGTTGAGTCCGAGTCCGAGGACAAGATAGATATATCCAAGTGTGTTTGAATATACGACGACACTCGCACCCTGCCATCCGATATCAATGTAAGGAAGCTCAATTCCCACATTGTCCGCCATAGCTGTCACGTAAGGAGTGATCGCTGTCATCAAGATACTCAGTACTGCGTTGAACAGGGTCAGGCCGACCGCCATATAAAGCGCGCCCTGGAATGACTTCTTTACACCGACCTTCATACATACACTGATAATAAAAATGATAATCGGAACAATGATCGTACTTCCGAAGATACCCATTACATTATTGACAGCATTTCCTATATTAATAAGTATTTGCATGGATAGAATTCCTCCTTTATCTCATTTTCCTTTTCCGCGCGGCGCCTTTCTTTTCATTCCCCCAACGCCGCGCGGCAGACGGAAACAGCGCTATTCCGCCATAATCCTCCGGATTTCACTTAAAAGCTCTTCTGTAAATTCATCTGCTCCAACACCGGTGAACAGAGGCAGGCCGAGCATCACCGGAGCGCCCGCCTTGTTCGTCGCGTTGGTTTTTCCTGTCACGACAATCAGGTCATAACCTGTCAGGTTCGGCACTTCCGTAATTTTGTGCGGGTCAATGTTAAACTGGATTTTTTCTTTTTTCAGGATCTCTTTGATTTTATCTGTTACTACTGTCGTGGTAAAAATACCGCCGCCGCATGCAACTGCCATATTGATTTTTGATTTCATATTTTATCTCTCCTTTTCAAACAGTCTGTTTCTCTTCTTTGCCAGTCTTTCATTACTCTGTCACAAGATATTCGTCAAGAAGCCCTTTCATTTTCTCCATCAGCACCGATGCGTCCTCCGCAGATGTAAGGCCGTTTAATGCCTCTTCGTCCTGGAAAATCGTGCTGAATTTCTTAAGGACAGCCGTCTGATAACTGGGGTCTGTTATCCCGAATAAAAATACCAGCCGGACATCCACCGTCTCATCCGGATCGCCCATGCAGCGGAACGCAACCGGATTTTCGAGCACAGCCATCGAAAAGAATGATTTCAGGCATCCGTCGTGGATATGCGGAATCGCGATCGGCACCTCGGTCGGAAGTCCCGTCGGGTACTCTTTTTCCCGCGCCAGAATCGCGGTGATAAACTCCTCATTGATACATCCGTTATCCATTGCCTTTGCGCAGAGCGTGCGGATGATCTCTTCCTCATTCCCTGCTTTTACGCGTGTGAGCATCATCGACTGGTTCGTATATAATCCTACTGTCTCCATACGGCATCTCCTTTAATCTTCTCCGAATTTTGTCTCAATCAGCGCCACCAGCGCGTCCACAGCTTCCTTCTCATCCGATCCTTCTGCGCTGATCTCTACTGTCGTGCCCTGGGCAAGCCCCTGTGCGATCAGCATTACGATGGACTTAGCGTTCGCTTTGGCAGAACCTTCCTCATCCATATTCTGGATTCTGATTTTGCTGTCATAGTTTTTTGCCAGATTTACGAAATCCGAAGCCGGACGCGCGTGTAATCCTGTCTTATTCTCGATTTTTACTTTCTTTGCATACATGATACGTTCTCCTTTTCTCTTCTGCGCCTATCCGGGCAGTTCACTCTTTAAGTAATTCTCAACCTGAACTGCCGTGGACAGTTCCAGAACCGTGCGCGCCATCCGCTGCGCTTTATGCAGATTGATCTGAGAGATCATCTTTTTCACCGCCGCAAGCGACGATGCGTTCATGCTCAGTTTCCGGATTCCCAGTCCGATCATCAGTGCCGCCGCTTCTGGATTTCCGCCCATCTCACCACAGACGCTGACCGGTTTGCCCTGTTTCGTAAATTCCTCGACGATCAGCCGGATCAGCCGGAACATGGCAGGGTGAAAACTCTGGTAATATTTCGCGACGCTCGGGTTTAACCGGTCTACCGCCGTCAGATACTGGCACAGATCGTTTGTTCCGATGCTTGCAAAATCCACTTCCGATGCCGCCACATCCGCCATCAGGGCGATGGACGGTATCTCCACCATAATCCCGACCTTCACATCATGGCCGTACGGTACGCCTTCTTCCTCCAGCTCCCGCTTCGTTTCCTCCACAATCTGTTTCGCGAACCGGATATCTCCGATGCTGCCGACCATGGGGAACATAATCCAGATATTTCCGAATCGGCCCGCCCGCAGGATAGCGCGGAGCTGTGTTTTAAAGATCGGCTTCATCTCAAAGCAGAGCCGCAGGGCTCTCAGTCCCAGGAACGGGTTATCCTCCTGCGGAAGTTCCAGATAGTCCAGCTTCTTGTCTCCGCCGATGTCCAGAGTCCGTATGATGACCGGGCGCTCTTTGTATACCATGGCAACCTTCTTATACACTTCGAACTGCTCTTCTTCCGTAGGGAGCTGGCTCTTGCTCATATAAAGGAATTCCGTGCGGAAGAGCCCGACTCCATCGGTATACTGCTCCGCTTCCAGTTCACTGTTATCTGCGGATCCGATATTCAGGCATACGTCAATCTTCGTTCCGTCCATCGTCACTGCGTCAATCGGAAGATACTGCTTCAAGTCGCTGACTGTCTTTATGTACTCCTCCCGCATGGCCTGATACTGTTTTTCCTGGTCCGCCGTCAGGTTTGTCACAATCTTTCCCGTCTTCGCGTCAACGGCAACCCGCTCGCCGTCTTTTGTTTTCTCCATGATCCCGGGCACTCCGAGCACAGCCGGTATCCCGTAGTTTCTGGCCAGTATCGCCATATGGGAAGTATATCCGCCGATCTCCGTTACAATCGCTAGCACATGCTCCCTCTTCATCCCGGCAGTATCAGAGGGCAGAAGGTCGTGCGCTACTACGATCACATCCCCCGTGAGAGCCGACAGCGAATTATCTTCCACGCCGAGCCACAGGCGGATGATTCTCCGGCAGACGTCTTTTAAATCCGCCGCACGCTCCCGTATCAGCGCATCCTTCGCCTGGGAAATGATGTGAATGTACCTGTCATACACGACCTTCACTGCATACTCCGGCGAGTACAGGTTTTCCCGGATTTCATCCTCGATCTCCTGATTCATCTCATCGTCGCCCACGATGTCTATGTGCGCCTGGAAGATCTTCTTCTGCTCCTCTTCCGCTTCCATTTTCTCTATTAAATTTAATAATTCTTTTTCCGCCGCTTTCAGGATCTCCTGATAACGCGCAATATTTTCGTCCACCTGGTCAAGCGCAATCAGTTTTTCCTGAATTTCGATCTGGCTTGGTTTATAATGGAACACACTGCCGACTGCCACGCCGTCAGAAACCGCTGTCCCTTCATAAATCATTCCATCACCACCTTTATGGTTTTCTGTCCGATGTTCAGTTTCCGTTCATTTCATATAGTTCCGGATCGCTGCCGCGACCCCGTTTTCATTGTTTGTAAGCGTCACTGCGTCCGCCGTTTCCTTCACCCGGTCCATCGCGTTCCCCATGGCCACCGAAAATCCCGCTGTCTGAAGCATGTTCCTGTCATTTTCCCCGTCTCCGACCGCCATGATTTCCTTCCGGTCTATTCCGTAGTAGTCCGCCAGCCATGCAAGAGCCCGCCCCTTATCGCTCCCTCCGATTTCCAGCGAGAAATCGTAGGCAAGCTCTGCGCTGACACGTCCTCCGAAAGTCTGATGGATCCAGTTCTTCGCCTGCTGTACTCTCCCGGGCTCATCCAGAATCAGGATCTTCCCAAGCGGGATCTGCTGATAGCATGCTCCGATATCATCCACAGCCGATACCTTCAGCCCCATACACGTTTCGAAAATATCCAAGTACTTCCCCGTCAGCTTTGAATAGACCGCATCCCCCTGGTAGAGCAGGGGGTCAAATCCGTTCTCGCGGCAGTACTCCAGAATCATCCGGCAGTCCTGTACGGAAATCATCTCCTCATGAAGCGTCCGTCCTTCCGGAACATCCAGGATAAGGCTTCCGTTCTGAGTCGCCGCGGCGTCCTTTAAACCAATGCGCCGGATCACCTCTTCCAGGGCCGGATAGGCGCGCCCGGTAAAGAGTACGACTCTTACACCTTCCGCCACGAGTTTACGGACTGCTTCCGCATTCTCGTCAGACAGCCGGTGTCCATCGTCCAGAAGCGTCCCGTCTACGTCCAGTGCCAATAATCTATACTTCACGCCGTCCTCCTTCGATATCCCTCCGATTCTGCGCGGCCAGGTTCTCCAGTTCCCGGAACATCCTGATATCCGCCGCCGGTATACCGCCCATCAGGTGTCCCGGCTTTTTCCGTACATCGTGATAATCTGATCCGGCTGTCTGGAACAGCCCGTAACGGTCTGCAAGGGCTTTAAAATATGCTTCCTTCTCTTTCGTGTGATACGGCGTATACACTTCGATTCCCTGCAGTCCGCACGCAGTCATCCACTCCACCTTTCTTTCGTCGCTGTGCGTGAACCATTCGCCCGGATGGGCAAGGACAGGTACCCCGCATGCGCTGCGGATCGCCCGGATCCCGGTTTCGATGTCTACAAGGTATTCCGGGACATAGCATTTCCGTCCCGCCACCAAATAGTCTTTGATAAACCGGATATAAGGCCTGTCCGCCTTTGCGCCGCCCGGCCGGTATGGTTCCAGGGCCGGGCAGCCCTCGTTTCGCTTATCTTCCAGGATCGCATTGGCAAAGTTCGTTATCACCGGCGGATGCGGCGCAGCCAGCTCCTCCACACGGTCCATATCCACATAGAATCCCTCACGCTCCAGATTGCTCCGGATCTTCGGCAGGATATCAATCCTTGACTGCTGAATCGCTTCGGTCAGTTCCAGAAGCCTCGTTTTCCGCCCGGTCTCAATCCCATATGCCAGGATATGTACCATCCGGTTCTCATCCACACAGGAGAGTTCCAGCGCCGGCATGGTGTAAATCCCGGTTCGCTCCGCCTCACAGAGTGCCTCCTCTGATCCCTCGCAGGTGTCGTGATCCGCGACCACGATCGCCTCCATCTGATTTTCTCGTGCCTGCTTGAACAGTTCCTTTATGGTATATGTACCATCACTGGAATAGCTGCTGTGCATATGCAGATCCACCGTTCTTCTTTCCATAGCGTTCCCGTTTCTCCCTCACTTATTTCTTAAGGTCAAACAGTTCCTGATGCTCGCCGATTCCCCACAGGTCAAGGGCAACTTTCAGAGACTCGCAGTCTTTCGCAGCCTCTACCAGGGAGATTCCCTCTGCTGTCGCTTCCGCTGCTTTGATCAGGCTCTCAACTCCTGCCGCTGCTCCCATGGGATGTGCATGCATTGCCGCGCCTGCGGAAATGGAGAAGTCCATACCAAGGTCGTTTGCCACATTCGGGATCAGTCCCTGATATACGCCTGCCGCCGGTCCCGGGAATGTACGCTTCATACCGCGGAATTCGGTCAAAAGCGCTTGAGCGATACGGATATATCTCTCACGCTGAATATTTACTTTGCCGCATGCGCACGGATAGATTACGATGTCTGCACCGCACATACGCATAAATTTCCCGAGTACCAGGTGGCTTGAAATTCCAGAATAATGGGACTCATACATTGCTCCTGCGAATGCCGGATGTGCCAGAATCGGAAGTCCGATGTCGTCGTTTTCTGCGATCATCTGCATTGCCGGCCAGCCAACGGTCAGTGTATTGATCATCAGCGCCGGGATTCCAAGCTCTTTACACATCTTCGCCTTGTCGAGCATACGATCCGGACGGTCTGTGATATTCGGGGAATAGAGTACTCTCTTTCCGGTTCTCTCATAAACGTCCTTGAGGATATCGGCTGCGATTGTCGCCCTCGCCTTTACTGTACAGTAATCGGTATCGCTGAACAGCTCATCGTCCTTGATCCAGTCTATGCCCGCCATAGCCAGCTCACGGATCAGCTTTCCTGCGTTCTCCGGCGTAGCGCCCGTACACGGTTTGATCATGCTGACGATAAACGGTCTCTTCGGAACTCCTGTGATCTCGCGAAGGCCTTCCACTCCGAATCTCGGCCCTTTAAATCCGTCGGTAAATACTTTCGGAAAATGGATGTCGATCAGTTTTAATTTTCCTGACATGGAGATATTTCCGATTACGGATGTCAGCACCTGCGCCAGGTTCGCTCCCATGTTCTCAAACGGGAACGCGATCTGGAACACCGCCATTCTCTCCTTGCCTTCTGCTTCCGGCATACCAAACTCATAGCAGGGGATCTCATGGACAGCGATCACCTTGCCGCCATGGCGTCTTCTTACTTCTGGAGTCTCAAGCGGCACCGGAGCCCAAGTTCCTGTCGTCTGCTCAATCGCCATGGATCCTGCAAGCGTCAGAAGGTCAGATGTATATCCCTGGCAGAAATAAGTACAGATGAGGTATTTATCATCATCGATTGACTCAGGCATTTTAAAAATATTGGTATCGTATTTCATAATAAGTGTCCTCCTTAACTTTTTCTTTGTATTACCGTTTTACTCGCCGCACACATAGTCCAGCAGCGTAACAACCTTTTCTTTCTCTGCGCAGTTCAGTCCTGCAGCCTCGCAGGCACACGGGGTCACGATTACGTCATGAGCCGGCGCGGCCAGGTCCATCATCCTCCGTCCGGAAACCGCCGCCAGGATTCCCGGCTCCATAAGCCCGAGTCCGCCTGCCATTCCGGAATCCGACACGTCGTATCCACTCCTTGCGGGAAGGACGACTTCCGCATCCTTGAAAATCTTCTGGTAATCTACTCTTCTTCCCGGATACAGCCTCTGTACGATGCCGCTCTCATGAACGACCACTTTGCCAGACTTTTCACTGCATGCGCCGCATTCTGCGAGGAACTCATCGATGAACCGGATCTTGTCCGCCATTTCCGGGAACTGAATGAGAAGCGCGTCCAGTACATAACCGTCGTCTGTAACCACTTCCTGGTATTTCCCGAGGGCGTCCCTCATCGCATCTGCAATTTTGTTTGCCTTCTCTGTCTGGCCGAGCGCAAGGAGCAGATAGCCGGCGTCTTTGTACTCATTGGTACCGTATGCCTTTCTGCCGGCCTTTCCCGCAACAGCGAGGAAATTGTCCGCTGATTTCTGTGCGTCCGCCGCTGCCGGGCTGATCAGGAAAAGCACGTCTCCTTCTTCGCCCTTTTTGCACTCCTGATAACCCGCGTATACGGTGTCACCGTCGAGTACTTTCTGCGTCAGCGCCCGGTACTCTTCCGGCACATGTCCGCCCCCGATAATCTCGCTCCTGACATAACGCATCACTTCTGCCACCGGAGTATCATCTATGCTGCGGGTATCCGCCTCGTAGCTGTCCGTCGCTGTGAATGCCTCTTTCGCCACATACTGCATATCGAAACGGGTTCCCATCGCGGTGAAGACAACGCCCATTCCTGAGGAAGTATCTACGCCTGTCACACGGCTGACCGGAGCAAAATCTGCAATAATGTCACTTGTCAAACAGTTAGATGTTCTATAATATAACTTGGAAAAATCTTGTGCTGCCATTGCTCTACCCCCATTTCCTTATACTTTTGCCGCTGCATTCCTGCCGGCCAGATAAGCAGTCGCCGCAGCGATTCCCGCTCCGCTTCTCTCGTTTGCGAAATTCTGTCCTGCAAGGAGATCCCCGCATGCGAAAACATTGCCGGCATAGTTCTCATTCTTTACAGACATGTCGCTGTTTACTTCCACACCCATGTTCATGAATTTCTGTCCGCTCGGGTTTACTGCGTTCCGGTCAAGCATATCTGTCGTCACTTTACCCAGATGTTCATTGAGAAGCTCGATCCACACTTCTGTGTGATGAGCCTTGATTCCGCCTCCGACAAAGCCGCCGGTCGCGAGCACTGCCGCTGGTACGGTCACAGTCTCTTTCACGCCCGGGTGCAGTTGGTCTGCAAGACCTTCTGTGTACGTCACCTGAACACCATCCTCCGCCGGGGCGATCTCATCTACATATGCTCCTCTTTTCAGAACCGCTCCTTTTTTCTCCAGGCCTTTGTATAGAGCCCTTGTAAAACGATATCCGGTAACAGAGTTTCCGAGTCCCTCGACCTCGCCGACTTTGCAGCCGCACGCCTCTTTCAGCAGAGCAAGTATTTCGCTGCTGGAAACATATCCCAGTACCGGCGGGAAAAGGATCTTGTCAAAATGATATCTGTTGTTCATACAGAAGGTACGGATCGCGTCCGCCAGCTCCTGCGCCCCTTCTCTGGTATCCAGGTAATCCGCCAGCTCGCCATCGCTGATCTTCCTGCGGCCTCCCCATCCGGTCAGTTGGATTTCCGTTGAGAAATAATCCGCCTTGCCGCCAATCTTCTTCTGGTATTGCTGGTAAGACATCGCGGCAGCCTTCGCATTGAATGCCACATTGCCCTTAATGCCGACAACCAGCACACGCTCTTCCTTTCCCGGAACTACAACGGACTCACTCATTACGAACGGCACGCAGGCATTGATGGAAAATGTTCCAAGCATATTCGGCACCCATACGTTCTTTCCGTCAAATCCTGTCATCGGAAAGCCGCCTTCCGCTGCAAGGGACATCAGCGCATTTACTCCGTTGTCCAGTTCATCCCTGCACTTTCCGTAGGCATGCTCCGGATATGCTTTCAGCAGTTCGTCAATCCCGTCCCGGTAGTTTTCGCAGATCGCCGGCTTCTCGCCCGGAACAACTCCCAGGATGTCTATCGCTCCCGCCGAAATCTCCGACATTCCTCCGTTGCGGAATATCATCGTCACGTCTTTCCCCGCGTCGAGAGCCGCTGCCGCTGCCACACACGCGGCGGTTCCTCCGCCTACCACAAGTACATTCTTCTTTGTGTTCATGCTGCGCTCCTCCTTACTCTAAACTTAAGATGTCGTAGCTTCCCATTCCGATGTACATCTCCTGCATCAACTCTGACAACGGAAGCTGATCGCCGTACTGAGCTGCAAAGTAGATTCCTTTCCAGCGCTCCTGCACGTATCCAAGAACATATTCTTCTGCCTCCGCCGGAGTTTTGTTCAGCTCCTGTTGCGTGATGGCGCCCGCTTTGTAAATGGAGAATGTTCCCTGGTCCTGTCCCATACCGATACGGGTACGGCGGCGTAAATCTTTAAAGTTTTCTACGTTTTCTTCATTAAAGGAGTAGCACACCTCGGAACCGATCATCTGAACTGCATCGTCAATGACATAGGCTTCGTCCGGATACTCCTCGAGGATTGTTCTGGCGAACTCTCCGTAGCGTGCGGTGAATTTGTGTGCCGCGTATCTGGAGATATGATATTTCTCATGGATCTCCTGAGCTTCCTGCTCCGCCGCCTCTTTTGTCATCGCGCCGTAGATGAATTCTTTGTCCGATGTACACGGAATCACTTTTCCTACCAGTTTCTCACTGGCAAGGTTTACTGCTTCCTCAGCCATCAGACGTGCAGTCGCGTATTTTCCGCCCGTGATGGTGATAATTCCGGCGATTCCTTCCATCTCCTCATGATCCAGCAGATACATGCCGCGGCTGATATCCCGTCCAGTTTCTTTTCCCGTTGTGTACAGCGGGCGAACTCCAGTACAAAATCTCAGCATCCTTGCCTCTCTTAACTCCGGAATGATCTCCGCCACGGAATCCTCCATGATCTTGATCTCGTCCATTCCGGGTTCAGCATCGTCCGGATCGTCGATATCTACAGATGAGGTTCCCAACAGCGCCGTATTCTGGAAGCCCTGACTTACCAGGCCGTCCCCGTCCGCCGGAGTCCGTAGGATTCCGATCAGAGTCTTTGTCGGGCGCATGCTGTAGATTCCTGTAGATCCTTTGTTCGGTTTCATCGGTATTGCGAAGCCAGCCATCTCTGTAATCTGAGAGCACCATGGTCCCGCCGCGTTAATCACAAGCTTTGCATATACCTCGTAAATATTATTCTCTGTCTTATCAAGAACACGTAAGCCCACAACTCTGTTGCCGTCCATCAGCGCTCCGATTACCTCGTGATGGGTGCGGATCTGCGCCCCTTTAATCTTGGCGTCGTATGCCTGTGCGATGCACAGACGGAACGGATCAAAACCTGTGTCGATCGTCCGGAGTGCAAAGCGGATGTCTTTCGAGAGCAGCGGTTCTTCTTCCAGAGCTTCTTCTACAGAGATAATCTCATATGGAAGCCCGATATCATCCGCATTTTTCATCCATTTTTTTGCGAACTCCATCTGCTCGTCTGTCTTTGCAACCCAGATTGCATCCGTCGGGTCTACAACCTGCGGTACGATTTTACGGTAAACCTGATTCTCCTGCAGACATTCTCTGGCAGTCTGAATATCCGAAACCACGTATCGCGATCCTCCATGCAGCGCCGAATGGCATCCGCCGGAGGTTCCTGCCGCAAGATCATCCCTTTCCAGCAGCAGAGAGTTCTTGAATCCGCGCAGTACCAGGTCACGTATGACACCCGTGCCGGTGGTTCCGCCGCCGATAACTACCACATCAAAATTTTCTCGCATAACTCTGCCTCACTTCCTTTTGAAATTTTTAAGCCGACTTAAACTATCGTCATAATATCACCGTTTATTTGCACAATCAAATCTCTGATTTTTCTCATTTTTTATTCTTTTTGCCAGTCACGTGTACAACATGCCCTATTTTTCTCTTATTTTTTTGTGCGTCTTGTACACTACTCCTTTATATTTTTTTTAATACAATAAAATATGCTCTGCAAACTGTCTCATTTCAGACACCTATTTTTTTATACTAATAAAATGTTAAAAAAAGAGCCTGTTTTCTCACAGACTCTTTCATGAATTTCATTTCATTTTTTATTCACCCAGCACTTTCACGCAGATCTTCTTTTTCCTGTTTCCGTAAAAATCCGCGTAAAAAATCTGTTCCCAATTCCCCAGATCCATCCGGCCGTCTGTCACGCTGATTACCTCGCTGCGGCCGAGAATATTTCTTTTCAGATGAGCCGGAGCATCCTTATCGCTTCTGTTATGCAAATAGTAGGGAGTCTTATACTCCGGCACCAGGGTCTGCAAAAACTCCATCGTATCGCTGATCAGCCCCTCTTCGTCGTCATTGATGAATACGGCCGAGGTAGTATGCATTGGAGATACTATAATCATGCCTTCTTTTATGCCACTCTCCCCGAGAATCATTTCCACATGGTTTGTAATGTTTTTAACCGACTCTTTTTCCCTGAACTCAAAACACAAGTATTTTCGATATGAAATCAATTCTCTTCCTCCTCTCGTTTCTTCGCCTTCATTCTTCGGGAATACAAAGCGCTTCTGCATCCATCCCCCAAAAAAGTACTGAAATATTCTATCACATTCGCCCGACGCGAGCAAGGAATCTGCCCCTTTTTTATGCCGCGCACTCTGGCTGCGAACCACTGTGAGAACTCCGCGTACTGAATATTTCTGTATCCAACCACCAGAAACAGAAGCAGAAAACTCCCCGCGCTGGCCAGAATCCCGCTACCGCTTATGGTTTCTCGCTTTCCATATGGTCTTCCTTACACAGTACGATACCGGGAACAAAAAAATCCCCAACGGCATCATAACAGAAAAACATCCCTGCACGCAATCTTTTCATCGATCCTGAGAAGCCGGTTATACACCTCCGTGTATTCCGGACGCAGAGGAGGACCGCACCGGAACCACTCCGCGCCAAATGCCACTGCAAGATCCGCCGCCGCAGTGTCCGCCGTTCCCTCTGCCGTCTGTACAATCATAACGCTGCGGCCCGCCTCCCTGGCTGCCCCGATATCCCGGAACAATTCTAACAGGGTCGCAGCCTGGTTCCACCGGATCAGAACCGGATCATCCGGCGTTATATCCAGCACCGCATTTATATCCTCACCGAAACGGTATCCTGCCCGCCCGGCCGCTGTCCGGATCAGATCCAGTTTCCTTTCCACTTCTTTTCGGCTGTTTCTGCCATCTTCTTCCCTCTTTACTTCCCCGCTCATTTCTCTCACGGCGCGACAAACGTCTGTACACACTTCAAGCATCTCCCGGAAGCTTTCCATCCGGGCAGGATACACCACGATATTCCCTGTCGTCCCTTTCTCCGATCTACAGCTTTCCTTCTCTTCCTCTGGGCTTACCCGCTCCACACACATCACAGGCACCGGCATTCTTGAAGCCCGGATGCCGCCCAGGTAGCGGAACAGGGGAATCTTCGCCGCCCCGGCTGCTGTCCGTGCTGCCGCCAGTGATATTTCCAGAATTTCTCCCGGTTTCTTTCCGGCCGGCTGTACAGCTTTTATGAGCGCCCGGTCGATCTCTTCCTGATCGAAAACATTCATACCCGTCACAATCTGGGCCAGGCTGCTGTTTACATTCTCCACAGCCTGTTCTGCCCGCCATCTGATCTCCTCCTGCCTATTCCGACTGGCTGCGCACAGGGGCTCTTCTTCTCCCGAGCCGCAATGCCCGGGAAAACCGCAGTATCCGGGAAGAACGGCTGCTGTCCCCACCGTATCCTCCCCTGCCAGCACTTCCACCTCTACCGCGGGATTTCCCGTTAAATCAAGAATCAATCTCGCATATACATCCCGAATCAGCATCTGTCTGTCCATGATCCGTTTTCCTCCTTCTTCGTCCGCTCCCTTTATTCTTTGTCAGCTACAGTTCACACGTCTGCCAAAGGCGGGCTGCTTTATGCTTGCATAAGGAGCAGGCCGCCTTTTTGCAGACGGAGGGAGCGCCTTTTCATGAGTAAAACAGTGGCGTCAGCCACAATAAGCACGCAGTGCGGTTTTACGAATGGCGCTCCTGTGAACAGTAACATTTGCTACTATTATCTCCCCGCCTCTTTTTATAATTCGTTGACTTTTTATATTCCAGAGATTACAATTCGAATAGATAAACGAGATAAAGCAGAAGGGAAAAACAATGGACAAAATCAAGTATTTCTCAACACTCACTTTCAGCACCCTGCTGATTGCTGTCGGAACTTATTTTTTCAAATTTACAAACAACTTTACATTCGGCGGAATCACAGGTCTGGCCGTACTTATCGCCAAATCCGGACTCGTTTCCGCCGGAGATTTCAACCTGATCATGAGTATGATCCTGCTCGCTATCGGCCTGGTTATCCTGGGTAAAAAATTCGCCGCCAAAACCGCGTACTGCAGCATTCTGCTCTCCGTCGCCCTGTCTCTTCTGGAGCGTATCTTCCCCATGAACGGGCCGTTTACAGATCAGCCGATGCTCGAGCTGTGCTTTGCCATTGCGCTTCCGGCGCTGGGCTCAGCCATTCTTTTTAACATCGGAGCTTCCAGCGGAGGTACGGATATCATAGCCATGATTCTGAAGAAATATTCAAGCTTTGATATCGGCAGGGCTCTGATGATCTCAGACGCTTTAATCACAGCTGCCGGCTTCTTCGTTTTTGACATCGAGACCGGACTCTACTCCCTGCTGGGACTTGCGATCCGCTCCTTTATGATCGATACATTTATTGAAAGTTTCAATCTTTCCAAATATTTTAATGTAGTATGCGATCATCCGGAGCCCATCTGTGATTTCATCGTCCACACGCTCGGACGCAGCGCCAGCGTTTGTCTGGCCAAAGGTGCCTATTCCGGGAAAGATAAGTATATCATTTTCACAGCGCTGAACCGGGTGCAGGCCGTACGGCTCAGGAACTATATCCGTGCGACGGACCCGAAAGCATTTATCCTGATTTCCAATACAAGCGAGATCATCGGAAAAGGCTTTCACAGTATATAATTCAAGGAGCAGTTTAAATCATGAAACATCTTGTCATAGCAGAAAAACCGTCTGTTGCCCGGGACATCGCCCGGGTACTCGGATGTACCAATAAAACATCTTCTTATATGGAAGGAAAAGACTATATCGTCACCTGGGCTCTGGGACATCTGGTCACCTTAGCCGATCCGGAAGAATACGGAGAACAGTATAAGACATGGAGCATGGACACGCTCCCCATGATGCCCAAACAGTGGAAACTGGTGGTGATAAAGCAGACCTCCCGGCAGTACCGCGCCGTAAAGGAGCAGATCTTCCGCAAGGATGTCTCCGACATCATCATCGCCACGGACGCCGGACGCGAAGGCGAACTTGTCGCCCGCTGGATTCTGGACAAATGTGGAAATCAAAAACCGCTGAAACGGCTCTGGATCTCCTCTGTCACTGACAAGGCAATCCGGGAAGGATTCGCCCGCTTAAAGCCCGGGAAAGACTATGAAAATCTCTACCATGCCGCCGTAGCCAGAGCGGAAGCTGACTGGCTTGTAGGAATCAACGCCACCCGCGCACTCACGTGTAAATATAACGCCCAGCTCTCCTGCGGCCGCGTCCAGACTCCCACGCTCGCCATAATCGCGGCACGGGAGGATGAGATCCGGAATTTTACCCCCAAGTCTTACTACGGACTGAGAGCCGTATCCCGCGGCATCTCATTTTCATGGGCTGATCCGAAGAGCGGCTCCGGGCGTACCTTCACGCGCACCCGTCTGGAGGATCTCTGCCGCGCTGCCGAAAAAAACGGCTCTCAGACCTGCCTCACCGTCACCGCAGTCAAGAGAAACCGGAAGAAATCATATTCTCCCGCGCTCTATGACCTGACCACACTCCAGCAGGACGCGAATCAGAAGTACGGATTTTCCGCCAGAGAGACGCTCAATATCATGCAGCGCCTCTACGAAAACCATAAAATCCTGACCTATCCCCGGACAGATTCCCGTTACCTCACCACAGACATGGTGAGTACCCTTCGGGAGCGGCTGAGTGCCTGCGCCACAGGGCCATACCGTAAAACAGCGGCCCGCCTGGCCATGCAGGAAATCCGGGCGAACCGTTCTTTCGTGGACAATGCAAAAGTATCCGATCACCACGCGATTATTCCTACTGAGCAGTTCGTTCAGCTCGAATCATTAAGTAATGATGAGCGCAGGATTTACGACCTGGTTGTGCGCCGCTTCCTTGCGGTTCTGTCCCCTGCATGTGAATATGAGGAAACGTCCGTCACCGCCGAAATAAGCGGCGAAATATTCCGGGCCGTCGGGAAGGTAATCCTCTCTCCCGGCTGGCGGGAAATCAGCTCTCCCATTTCCGATGAGGATGATACGGACGACGGGATTTCCGGCCAGGAACGTGCTTCCACCCTCCTGGAACTGAAACCCGGCATGAAGATTCCGGTATCAACGCTTACGATTACAGAGGGGAAGACCGCTCCTCCCCCGCGCTTTACAGAGGGAACGCTGATCGCGGCCATGGAAAACCCGGTGAAATATATGAAGCAGAAGGACGGACAGATCGCACGCACCCTCGGCGAGACCGGAGGACTGGGCACAGTTGCAACCCGGGCAGATATCATAGAGAAGCTGTTTGCAGGCTTTCTCATGGAGAAAAAGGGTTCCGAAATCCACATCACCTCCAAGGGACGCCAGCTCCTCTCCCTCGTTCCCGCCGATCTGAAAAGTCCGGAGCTTACAGCCCAGTGGGAGCAGCGGCTGAAATCCATCGCCCAGGGAAAGGAATCCGGCCGGAAATTTATGGACGAAATCAGCGGTTATACCGATTCTCTGATCCGTGAAATCAGAGAATCTGACGGGAAATTCCGGCATGATAACATCACCCGCCACAAATGTCCTCAATGCGGAAAGTTCATGCTGGAGGTCAATGGAAAACACGGAAAGATGCTCGTCTGCCAGGATCGGGAATGCGGATACCGCGAAACCATCTCCCGCAAGACCAACGCCCGCTGCCCCGTCTGCCACAAAAAAATGGAGCTTGTCGGGAAGGGCGACGCCCAGCGCTTTGGCTGCTCCTGCGGTTACAGAGAAAAGCTCAGCGCATTTGAGGCACGCAGAAAGAAAGAGGGGAAAGGCGCAAATAAAAAAGACGTGGCAGCCTACCTGAAAAAGCAGGCAAAAGAAGCAAAGGAACCGATTAACAGCGCCTTTGCGGACGCACTGAAAGATATCAGGCTGTAACAGAGATTCCAGATCTCTGCCGCTGCTGCGGCGTCCGTCCTTTCATATGGTCTGATTCTGACACTCATACTCATGCTCCTCCTGTATCTTTGTACACAGCGGGGCAGCGCCGTAAACTCCGGCACTGCCCCTGTATTATACCATAGTTCAGATCAATGAAAATAGTGATCTCCGATCTGCATTCCATATCCTCCGGTGCTGAAATAAAGACATTCGCCCACCGGATTGCTCCCTGCAATGGCGTCTGCCGCCGCCTGTCTTGCGGAATCCGTATAACCGCCGCTTGCAAGAACCGAATCGAGCCATCCCGTCATCGCCGGGGTAAACTGTCCCGACTGATAGATCACATCTGTGATCGTATTCGGATAGACTCCGCTTTTCACACGGTTCATCACTACCGCGCCGACCGCCACCTGGCCCTCGTAGGGCTGGTTTCCGGCTTCGCAGAAGATCAGCGCCGCCAGAAGCTCCTGTTCGGCCGCAGATACCGCCGCACTCTGTGCTTCCTGTGCCGCGGCCGCCTCAGCCGCTGCTGCCTGCTCCTCGGCAAGCCTGCGGGCTTCCTCCGCCTTCCTGGCCTCCTCTGCCTTTCTCTCTTCTTCCAGTTTGGCCTCGTAAGCAGCCTGGGCTTTCTCCGCAGCGGTTCGAACCGCTTCCACAGCGTCCGCCTGAACCGCCCCGGTGATCTCGGCCAGTTCCCACTCGGATATAATCCCGTTATCTGCTCCTGCGTCTTCTCCGGGATATGCAGCTGTTCCCATGCCCGATTCCTCAAGCTGTACCGAAGCCTGCGCACTTAAAACTGCCGTCCGCTCTATCAGAGCCCGGCTTTCTAAAATTCCCTGTCCCGGTTCTGCCGCCAGACTTGTAAATCCGGTCAGCATAAGCGTACCTGACGCTGCACAGAGCGCCATCAGTACTCTTCTGTTATAACTGTATTTCATATACTCCTCCTCGAACTTATTGCAATATCTTTACGATTCTCTATATAAAATATATGTTATAGTTTTCGTATTTATTACAGATATTACAAAAATGTTACGGAGGCTATTGTAATACAAAACATTCAGCTTGTCAACTTTTTTATTTCTCAGCTTATCTGCGAAGGAAACTGGAAATCCTCTTATATAAAACAAATGTTACAATTCCATTAATTCCCGCTTTAATTACATTAAAGCCGACGATAAACGGCATGAGCTGCCAGACAACACTTGCAGGCACTCCCATAAACAGCGGCGTGATCACCATATTGGCGCCCATCATCACAACTGCCATCGCAGCAGTTCCGCACGCAAGCGCTGCCACCGCATTTCCTTTCGTCTTCTTATGCTGATAAATAGTTCCTGCCACGAGAACCAGCACCCCGGTGGCAATCACATGCATCAGTATGCCGTACAGACCGCTTGATGCACTGACCGTCAGTCCCTGCACAACGGAAGTCACTACAGTGAGCACCAGCCCTGCCAGCGGTCCGAACGTAAATGTACCGATCAGAATCGGAATATCCGCCGGATCATACTCCAAAAAAGCTACGGCCGGGAAGATCGGAAAATGAATCAGATATACAAGTGCAACAGAAATCGCCACCATCACACCCATCTTCACAATCTTTACTGTCTTGTTTTCTGCAGCCATACTCGGCTGTCCTGTTCCTTCTGTCATTCTTAACATCTCCTTTTTGTTTTTTTAATAATGAATCCCCGGCGCAGTGCGGCTCTCGAGGAGCATTTTTATTTCATAGGCAGCAAAGTTTCCTATGAAATAAAAATCCCCGAACCAAAAGGTTCGGGGCAATGCAATGCATTTTCATTGGCTGTTCATAAATGAACGGACTCTATGATCTCTTCTCTCATCCAGACTGTACTGTCGGTACCGGAATTCTTCCTCTGGTCTCTCTCATCAGACTGCACAGATATATTCACATCTGACACTCCGCCGAGATGACAGGAAGTCACCGGTTCAGCCGCATAAATGCGGGTCGCGGACTATACCGCCGGTTGGGAATTTCACCCGACCCCGAAGATTTATTATTTTCCATACATTAATATAACTCTTTGTAAGCGCGATTTCAAGAGGTTTTCCGAAAATTCTGTAACAGTTCAGTCATAGAACTGTTACAAACTAAGACATCCGCTCAGCCTTCACATTTTTTTATCTGTTTGTTCATAATCCATTCAAAACTTGATCACATTTTTTACACAACTGGCCGATATACTATAATTGTTCTTAAGAAGAACACTTTTTCATAAACTTTTTCCCCCTTTGAGTCACGGCAACGTGACTCTTCCTTTTTTTATCGCATATTCACACAAAAGAACTGTAAAACTACCTTTAAAAACACAGAAAAAGAGTGCTGAACATTTAATTCAGCACTCTTCCGCGCATTTTTCCCCATATATGAACCTGAACATACTCATAAGCCATATCATAGATGTAAAGCCCGATCTGCCCGCCTGCAAGAATGAGGATCTGCATCACGCCTGATATCTCCCTGGCAAATAGCAGGTCCCGGAAGATTACAACAATCGGGATATAGATCACATTGAAAATAATAAACTTGGAAGTCCAGAAGATTACCCGGCGATTCCCGAGTTTCATCTTTTTTTCAAGGTATCTCCACACCGCTTCTATCCCCCAGATGTAAAGCCCCATTGCGGCAAATGTAAGTACATAGAATTTATTCGGCGCGGTAATAAAGCCCAGGAGGACGGCAGCAATATAGAAAGCCGCCCCGGCTCTCAGCCCGAACTCCCGCACAACAATCCCTACGAAAAAGGACGCCGCCGCGAGCAGGAACAGCGTACTTGTCTCAATCACGCTTCCCAGCGCCATAAACACTACCGTCAGCGCAAGGAGCAGTCCGCCGAACGCAAGAGTTTTCGCCTTTACATGCATGAACAAAGATCTCCTCCCATACATTCACAAAGCTGGTCTGCGATAAACAGGTCACAGCACATATTTCCGGTTCCACAGGAAGATCCTCCCGTACCATATCCGTTTCCATACGGGCTGTTCTGATACCGTCTGCTGCTGAAATCAAGCTGGTTTAAAAGCTGTCTGTACTGAAGATTGTTCGGCTCCATATTCACTGCCTGAGCCGCATGATCCCTGGCGAGTATATTGTTTCCAATTCCGGCGTTTGCGCATCCGCTCAGGTAATACCACATAGCTGAGCGCTCCGGTACCTGGTCGAGCGTATTGAGCGCCTCCCTGTACCGTCTGCTGTTTATATAATTTACCGCAGCTTGAAGCCTGGGGTCTATCTGCCCGTTCTGATATCCACCGCCATAACCGGATGAGCCTCCGCTGCCATAACCGCCGCCCCTATAGGAATTGCCGCCGTAAGAGCCGTTCCCGTACGAGTAGCTGCTGCTTCCCGATCCTCCAGACGCACGCTCTTTCATAATTGTATCATAGGCTTCCTGAACCTCTTTAAACTTCTCCTCCGCAAGATCAGCAAGCGGATTATCCACATTCGCATCCGGGTGATACTTTCTTGTAAGATCCCGGTATGCCTTTTTTATCTCATCATCCGATGCACTCGGGGATACACCCAGCACATCATATGGGTTTTTAGCCATTATTTTTGTTCCTCTCTTTTCTTCCTTTGTATCTTATTATAACGATTCCAGACTCCATCATACAATATATTGCGCAAAATGTCCACATCTATCAGGCATGGAAGCCGTTCAAACTCAGCCGTACTCTCCGCAATCATCATACACAGAATCTGTTTGATCCTCTCTTCATAACCTTCCTCCCCGGAAATCTCTCTCAACGGGTTATAGCGCCCTTTTTCCATATCTTCGGGAAGGTCTTCGAAGGCGTCCATAAGGTAGATGAACTTCCCCATATAGAACCCCATTCTGCGAAGAGGCTTCTCCCACACATCCTTCCGGTATATGAACAGCTCTGCCATCAGACGGCCAAAACATCCGGAAACCCGGTCTATATCCGTACTCTGTTCCCTCTCGCAGGCTGCCAGTTCCTTTAATGCCTTTCGGATTGCCCGGCTCTGCCGCGGATACTCCGCAACAATCCGCTCCGCTTTCCCCCGGATCAGCCGCATAGTCACCAGACTGGACGTCTTTTTCTCATCTCTCCAGTCATCTTCCATATGATAGTAGGCCAGAAGCACATTCATAGCCGCTGCATAGGAAGTCATCTCGCTCCTGATCATCATCTGCTGCTTCACCGGATGCACTTTACAGCGATGCATCTCCATTTTCTGCTCACTCTCATAAAGCGACGTGAGCAGAATTACCGCAAACGTCATATCATAAGTCAGCGTCATCTGGCCCATAAACCCGTACTCTTCCCTGAGTTCACGGCACAGCCCGCAGTAATATCCCTTATACTTTTTCAGATCCTTCACTTTGAGCTCCGGCTCACATATCGTCACATACCCAAACATAGCGCACCCCCTGTTTTCGCAAACATTATACCACGAAGTTTCTTCCCGTTTTATTATTTTTTTGTGAACTGCAATTGTCAACTTATTTTACTTATCAAGTTGACAGTTTGTTTTTTATCATTTATACTCGTTCATAGATTCGGTTCATTCACGCAGAAACTTTATTTTATAGAGAATGAAGTTTCCTATGAAACAAAAAAATGCCGCCAAAAGGCGGCGGAATGGAGAGTACATTCATGAAAGAATCATCAACAGCCATAACATCCGGAAAAAACCGTACACAAAAGATCGCCATGATCGGACTGATGACGGCAGTAACATGCATCCTAGGTCCCCTGTCAGTCCCGCTCCCGTTCAGCCCGGTTCCCATTACCCTGACCAACCTTGCCATTTTCCTTTCTGTATACATACTGGGACTGAAAGATGGAACCATCAGCCTTCTTGTTTATCTTGCACTCGGCACAGCAGGGCTTCCCATTTTTTCCTCTTTCAGCGGCGGGCTGGGAAAACTGGCCGGACCTACGGGCGGATATCTGGTTGGATTTATCTTTCTCGCCCTGATCCACGGATTCCTTATGGAACGCTTTGAGGGAAATGCAATCGCTGCCGTTGCCGGAATGATGCTCGGAATGGCCGTATGTTATCTGTTCGGAACCGCCTGGCTGGGATGGCAGATGAATCTTTCCTTTCCCGCAGCACTTGGCATCGGTGTTCTCCCATATCTGCCCGGAGACGCTGTGAAGATCATCGCGTCTGCTCTGGCGGGTCCGAAACTGCGAAGCGCCCTGCTGAGAGTGCGCAGCCAGGGATAATCCCGGCATCCCGGGCTTTCGTATCCGGAAAAAGTAACAAAAAGACTCCTGAGCATCCATTTCGGAACTCAGGAGTCTTTTTGTTTATCGAATCGTTTTTATACAATTACTCTGCCTGAAGAATAGTATATTTTCCGCCTTCTACTACAACTACCGTAGGCTCTTTCGAAGGTTCACCATCTTCGCCCCATGTGATCTGCTTTCCGGTCAGACCGTCAATGCTGATCTCTGTCATAGCTGTCTTCATCGCATCGCACATATCTGAAATGCTCATATCCGGCGTAATCTCAGCTTTCTCAGCCGCTGTCTTGATCACATAGATGCAGTCATAAGCATCTGCCGCAAACTGGTTCGGTGTATCTCCGAACTCTTCCTCAAACTTCTGTACAAACGTCTGAGTAGCCTCATCCTCAGCGTCTGCTGTAAACGGAGTCAGGAACATCAGTCCCTCTGCAAGACTTGTGTCAAAGCCTTCCAGTGCAAGAAGTCCGTCCATTCCGTCACATCCGAACCACTGTGTCTCAAAGCCCATCTTGTCTGCCTGAGCAAGGATCAGAGATGCTTCCTGATAGTAGATCGGAAGGAATACAAGCTCTGCGCCGGCATCCTTTGCCTTCTGAAGCTGCACAGAGAAGTCTGTCTTGCTGTCCGCTGTAAATGCCTCAGCCGCTACAACATCAAGTCCTTTTGCCTCAGCCTCTTCCATAAATGACTGATAGATACCTGATGAATATGTGTCAGAGCTGTTGTAGATTACCGCAATCTTCTGAGCAATTCCGTGCTCTGAAATATAATCAGCAGATGCCGAGCCCTGGCCCGGATCTGAGAAGCACATACGGAACGCATTGTCATACTGGATACTCTCCACAGAAGTTGCGGACGGTGTAAGCTGGAACATATTGTCAGCATGAGTCTCCTCAACTACCGCAACACAAGGTGTGGATGTAACCGTTCCGACCAGCATCTGCATTCCCCAGTCTTTCAGCGTATTGTACGCATTGACTGATTTCTCAGAATCAGATACATCGTCCTCGAACTGATACTCGATCTGTTTTCCGTTGATTCCGCCGTCTGCATTGATCTCGTCAACTGCCAGCTGGATTCCGTTCTTTACGGCTGTACCGTAAATTGCATTGTCTCCTGTCGTAGGTCCGATACCACCGATTTTAAATGTATCGGAATTGGATGAGCCTTCGCTGCTTCCGCCGTCGCTTCCGCATGCAGCCAGTGAGAATACCATAGCTGATGCAAGAACAAGGCTTGCAGCCTTCTTCAACATTTTCATAATAATTCCTCCTTAAAATGCTAGTGATATTATGGTAAACTTGTCGGAAAGATTTGTCAAGAGAAAAAACCGATTACACTCTTTTTTTTTGAGTTCAGCTATTTTATTACACCTTTATAACCTCCACCCCTTTTTCTACCAGATATTCCTCCCACTCAGGCGGGATTCCCACATCTGTGATCACTTTCTGATAACACGTAATATCGGTAAAACACGAACTCTGAACGCAGCCGAACTTACTTGAATCCACCAGAAGAATCCGCTCCGCGCTGGAGGCGATCAGCGCCTGTTTGACAGGGGCTTCGTAACTGTTCACACAGGTTACGCCAAGCTGTTTATGGATTCCCGCCGCGGAAGCGAACAGCCTTGTTGCCCGGATTCGTTTCAGAAACTCAATACTCTCTGATGATTCCAGAAGCTGGGTATCTGAATGATACTCCCCTCCGGTACAGAAGATCTTCAGGCTTTTCTTCTGTGTCAGATGCGTAAGCGCATTATATCCGGTACAGATAACGGTCGCCTTCAAATCCTGCCGCAGCGCTCTGGCAGCACACTCCGTTGTCGAACCGATATCCAGCATGATCACGTCATTTTCCTTTACCATAGACGCGGCAGCCTCGCCGATCCTGATCTTTTCACTGCTGTTCGCATCCATGGCGTCTGATACGGAATACCTGGTTCCCCCTGACGGTTCAAAAATAAGCATTCCTCTGATATTTCTGATACTGGTATTTTCCTTTGCAGACGACAGATCCCGCCGTACTGTCATTTCCGATACATCCAGAAGCTCCGCCATCGTTTTCACAGGAAGAGTTTTCCGTTCTTCCAGAATCTCTTCCATTCTGCGGATTCGCCCGGCTATTTTATTCATAGATATCCTCCCATAACTGTTACATGTAATATTATAACATTATATAGAAGAAAACGGATTTTATCAAGAAAACAACAACCTTCTTTTTGTTTATTAATCAACATTGTCTAATATTTTTATCGGTATTTAACGTTTTATTATTGACTTAGCCCATTTTTGTTAATATAATAACTTTAAAAATGTTTATATATGAACATTTTGTTTTTCCACAACAGTACTATTCGCAAAACCGTACTGCATGCTTATTGTGGCTTCACTGTCACCCGGAAACAATGTTGTAAATGAAAGGAGTTACTATGGAAAAAGAATTTCAGCAAGTATTAAAAATGGTAGACCACACTCTCCTCTCCCAGCAGGCAACATGGGAGAAAATTAAGACGCTCTGTGATGACGCGATGCACTTCGGTACAGCATCAGTGTGCATCCCGCCCTCTTTCGTCAAACAGGCAAAAGACTATGTCGGAGACAAAATGGCTATCTGCACTGTAATCGGCTTCCCGAACGGATATAACACGACCGAGGTCAAAGTATATGAAACAAAAGACGCGCTCGCAAACGGAGCTGACGAGATCGATATGGTCATCAACATCGGCGCTCTGAAAGAGAAACAGTACGATGCTGTTGAACAGGAGATCCGCGCGCTGAAAGAAGCATGCGGCGATCACATCTTAAAGGTAATTATCGAGACATGTCTTCTCACAGATGAGGAGAAGATCAAAATGTGCGAACTGGTGACAAAAGCCGGGGCGGATTACATCAAAACATCTACCGGGTTTTCCACCGCCGGAGCTACATTTGCAGATATTGCGCTCTTTGCGGAGCATGTAGGCGAAGGCGTGAAGATCAAAGCCTCCGGAGGGATCAGTTCGTTCGCTGATGCGGAAGAATTCATCCGTCTCGGAGCTTCCAGGCTTGGAACAAGCAGGCTGGTGAAGCTGATGAAGGAGGAGTAAGACGGCCTCTTTCTGCTTTGCCTGATTAAATAATGTCAGTGTACAAAAGATACGTGCCCCTGTACACTGACATTTATTTGATATATTGTGCCGCTCTTTTCTTTCTCACCATAATTACACTCTCAGTACAGCGTCCCGATATACTCCCAGTCTACCGGTGTACGAAGATGGTATCTTTCTTCTCCTTTCTCCGGATCAGAGACGGTCAGGTAATCTCCGGAAATTGTAAAAGAAATTTCTGATCCTGCCATATCTCCTGTCATCCACTGCCCGAAATCCTGATATTCTTCTGTGTATTCTGTAAAAAATGTCTCTATCTGCAAACCTTCCAGGTAACCGGAAAGCCCCGCCATATCTTCTATCTTAGTTCCGTTTCCCGACTCCTGACGCCATACCTGAGCATCTTCGATCTGTGACAGATCAAGCCCGGCTACCTCTTCAATTCCCCCACGTTCTGTTGCCAGTGCAAGGTTTCCCATGCTCAGGCATCCGATAAACGCAGCCCAAAAAAGCAGGTCAAGACCAAGACGTTTACTCTTGCCGGGCAGAGTTGCTTTCAAACGGTACCGAAGCGTTCTGGCAGAAGCGGAAAGACATGTAGTAAAGCCTGAGGAAGCTCCTGCGACAGAGAGGAGGAGTTCTGCATATTTCTTCCTCTTTTCAGAATCTGCATCCCGAAGTACCGCCTCATCGCAGGACAATTCCAGATCATCCTCCGCCTTTTTCACGGCAAACCAGACGAACGGATGAATCCATCCGAAAGCATTGCAAAACCGAAGGAAAAATTTCGTATGCATATCTTTTCGCTGAATATGATGAAGCTCATGAGAAAAAATCAGTTCAGAATCTTCGCCGCTGAACTTTTTCTCCGGCAGATATGTAATTTGATTCTTTTTCCACATTCCGACAGTAAGCGGTGTTGTAATTATAGAACAGTATTTCAACTCAATCGGCCAGGAAATCCCCCGTTCTTCCTGCATCCAATTCCATCTGTCTAATAGCATCCTATCCTCCACCGGAGCCGAGTACCGCTTTAGCTTCCTCGTAAAATGTACATGCGAAATAACCTGACCTGCAAATATCACTACAAATCCGGCCAGCCATATACAAATCATGAGAGTCAAAAGCTTTCCCGGAATATACAGAATTACCCGGGGAAGCAGAGGCGAAGAGGAATACAGCATACGCGGCCGATAATACAGAAAAGCCGGTATCAGCCAAAACGTTGCGCATGTCCGTGCCGTATAATTTTTTCTAAGAATCGGCAAAAGCAAAAGAAGCAAAGTAAAATAGATGCTGATAAATAAAAACATATCTATAGCAACATTTGCAATATATAATATCGTTCTTTCTTTTACTCCCCTAAACAAGCACAATCCAAGATATAATACCGCTACAATCGGAAATATAAGAGGATCCCGCCAGATAACCGTATCTCTTCCGGAGCTGCTTACGCCCCTCATCAAAGATCTCGTCTTTCCGCCCTCTGCCTCCCAGGAAGAGCTGAGGGCACTCGCAGCCATGAATCCTATAATCAGCGCCCAGATAATCCGTAAAAGATATCCCTCAATAAACCCCGGCATTTACAGATCTCCTTTCTCAAACAGGCTCTTTAATTCTTCCAGTTCTTCTTTTTTTATACCGCTGTCACACAGAGCAGTTGCAAATCCGGCAATCGACCCACCGAACATTCTGTCCAGAAAAGATCTGCTCTCACATGCCAGGTATTCCCTCTCTGTTATCAACGGTTCATAGAGATTACTCCGCCCTTCTTTCCTAAGCGCAAGGAATCCCTTTTCACAGAGTCGTGTCAACAGAGTCAATATCGTCGTCGGCGCCAGCGGATGATCTTCCTGCAGCGCATGTTCGATTGTTATTCTTGAAACCGCTGTGTCTTCTTTCCAGATGATCTGCATGATTTCAAGCTCACTCTCAGGAAGACGTTTTATCGTTTTCACCATATCCCACCTCTCTTCTACATATCGTTTCTACATTTGTAGAATAATTATATTCTACAAATGTAGAAATGTCAAGATGATGGTCGATGACGCCATTCCGTGCAAAAGAAAAACACCTGAAAGATCTCTCTTCCAGGTGTCACTCTCATTCCATATCTATATG
>JAHZHF010000109.1 GCA_019420405.1 Clostridiales bacterium | reverse complement strand
CCTTTAATCCGTATCCGGTACTTTGTAGTTTCCCTTATTCCCTGGAGCGAAGTCCTGAGCCGTCCTCCATCCCCGCAGAATACGTCTTGGTAAAGACTCTGTTTTCGGATGTTTTGCAAAAAGATGTTAGTGAACTTTATAGCTGAACTATTCAGGGAGGGAATTGACGGAAAGAAAAATCTTCACTATACTTGTGTGGAACGGAAGAGTTCATACTTATGATGAGGAGAGCAGTACAATGATCTTGTATATTATCAGACACGGGGAGACGGACTGGAACAGGATTCACAGAGTCCAGGGGCGTACGGACATCCCTCTGAATGAATACGGACGCCATCTGGCGGAGGAGACGGCGGATGGCATGAAGGATCTCTCCATTGATCTGTGCTATACCAGCCCGCTTAAGAGGGCCAGGGAGACGGCGCAGATTATTCTGAGGGACCGGGCTGTGCCGATTTTTGACGATGCACGGATTCAGGAGATGAGCTTCGGCAGTTATGAGGGGATGTGCAGCGGCGGCGAGAATAGGGATGCGGGAAGCGAGGCGTTTCAGCGCTTTTTTACGGACACTGCGGCGTATCTTCCTCCTGAGGACGGGGAGAGTGTGACGGAGCTCTATGAACGCACCGGCGGATTCCTGAGAGAATTATGTGAGAGGCAGGATCTGCGGGAAAAACACATCCTTGTATCGACCCATGGTGCGGCGATGACGGCTCTCTTAAACCGGATTAAGGGAAATGTATCTGTGGCGGAGTTCTGGAAAGATGAAGTACCGCCAAACTGTTCGGTGACAACAGTGGAAATCACAGACGGGATTCCCCGGGTTGTGGCGGAGGGAGTTATCTACTACAAAGAGAAAGTTAAGAAGTGGAAAACCGTATAAAATAAAGCGCTGTCTGCGGTGCGGGGCAGAGGAAGTCTTCCTCGACAACCCTCCCTGCCGGTGATACAATAAAAGAAAAGCGAGAAGGCTGGTGAAGACTTATGAAGCTTACTTTTATTGGTGCAGCCCATGAAGTGACGGGAAGCTGTCATTACCTTCAGGCGGCGGGGAAAAATATCCTGATTGACTGCGGCATGGAGCAGGGGCCGGATCTCTACGAGAATCCGGGGCTGCCGATCCCGGAGAAGGATGTGGACTATGTATTTCTGACCCACGCCCACATCGACCATTCCGGTATGCTGCCAAAGCTTGCGAAGAATGGATTTAAAGGACAGATTTTTGCCACATTCGCCACTGCGGATTTGTGCAATATCATGCTTCGTGACAGTGCGCATATCCAGGAGTTTGAGGCGGAATGGCGCAACCGGAAGGGCAAGAGAGCCGGACAGCCGGAATACGAGCCGGTGTACACGATGGAGGACGCGCTTGCGGCGATCGAGCTTTTAGTGCCGTGTCAGTACGGAGAGAGGATTACAATATGTGACGGGATTCAGATCCGGTTCACTGACGTGGGACATCTGCTTGGATCTGCAAGTATCGAAGTGTGGGCCACAGAGGGGAAAGTGACGAAGAAGATCGTATTTTCCGGGGATGTGGGCAATGTGGATCAGCCCATACTCAAAGACCCCACCTTCACACAGAGCGCGGACTATGTCGTTGTGGAGTCCACGTACGGAAACAGGATTCATTCTGAGGAAAAGCCGGACTATCTGGGCGAGTTTACCCGGATTATACGGGAGACATTTGACAGAAAAGGCAATCTGGTGATCCCCTCCTTTGCAGTCGGAAGGACGCAGGAGATGCTTTATTTTATCCGTGAGATCAAGGAGAGGGATCTGATTCCGGAGTACCGGGATTTTGAAGTGTATCTCGACAGCCCTCTTGCCATTGAGGCGACGAAAGTGTTTACTCTGAATATGAGGGACTGCTTTGATAAGGAGGCTATGGCGCTGGTGAATGCGGGGATCAATCCTCTTGTATTCCCGGGACTTCACACTTCAACTACGAGCGAGGACTCGAAGATGATCAATTTTATTGAGAAGCCGAAAGTGATCATCTCCGCCTCAGGCATGTGTGATGCGGGCCGGATCCGCCACCATTTAAAACATAACCTCTGGAGGCCGGAATGTACGATCCTGTTCGTGGGATATCAGGCTGTGGGAACGCTTGGCCGCCGGCTCCTGGAGGGGGAGAAGAATATTAAGCTTTTCGGAGAGCCCATAGAAGTGCACGCCCGGATTGAGAGTCTCCACGGTGTCAGCGGACATGCGGACATGAACGGGCTCCTAAAATGGCTCGGTGGCTTCCAGACTCCTCTCGAGCGGGTGTTCGTGGTGCACGGTGAGGACAGCGTGACCGATGAATTTGCTGAGACGGTCCGGGAGAATTTAGGCTGCCCGGCGTGGGCTCCATATCCCTGCTGTGAGGCGGATCTTATTACAAATGAGATCGTGAACGAGGGCGTCCGTATCCCGGTGAAAGCGAAGAAAGCGGCTCAGAAAAGAGCCGATACGGCGTTCGACCGTCTGGTGGCAGCGGGAAAACGGCTGCTTGATATTATTTACCGCAACGAGGGCCTTTCCAATAAGGATAAGGCGAAGTTTGAGACACAGATTAATAATCTCGCTGACAAGTGGGATGACTGATTTGTCAAGGGCTAAAAGTTTATAAAATTTTTCCGCCTTCGGAATATCTTTTACACGGAGTGAGAATGATTCTAAGTAGAAACTGCTTAGGAGGATTCTTGCGATGATGGTGAATAAGGTTGAACTGTGCGGGGTGAATACGTCGAAACTTCCCCTTCTCAAAGAGGAGGAAAAGGAGGAACTTTTAAGGCGGATTCAGGCCGGAGATGAGGAGGCGCGGGAGAAGTACATCAGGGGAAATCTGCGTCTGGTGCTCAGCGTGATTAAGCGCTTCGAGAGCAGCAGTGAGAATGCGGACGATCTGTTTCAGATCGGTTGCGTGGGACTTATGAAAGCGGTGGATCATTTCGACCCGGACCGGCTGGTAAAATTTTCCACATACGCCGTCCCCATGATCATCGGGGAGATCAGGCGCTATCTGAGGGATAACAGTCCGATCCGGGTCAGCCGTTCCCTTCGTGATACAGCCTACAAGGCGATCTACGCGAAGGAGGGATACATCCGCCAGCACATGAAGGAACCGACCGTTCAGGAGATCGCCGACGAGATCGGGATCGACAAGGAGGACGTGGTCTATGCACTGGATGCGATCCAGCAGCCGATGAGCCTGCATGAGCCGGTGTACAGTGACGGCGGGGATACCCTGTATGTCATGGATCAGGTGAGCGATAAAAAGAATAAGGAAGAAAACTGGGTGGAAGAGCTGTCCCTGGAGGCGGCTATGGAACGGCTTAACGAGCGGGAGAGATATATCATTACACTCCGGTTTTTCGAGGGAAAAACCCAGATGGAGGTGGCGGATCAGATCAGGATCTCGCAGGCCCAGGTAAGCCGGCTGGAGAAGAACGCGCTAAAGACGATGCGGAGATATCTTCTCGGAGAGTGAGAGCAAAACGACAAAAGATAAGAGAGGGAGAGAAGCCATGTATACGGCATGCATATTTGACTTGGACGGCACTCTGACGGATACGCTGGAGTCGCTGGCGTATTCGGTGAATGAGACGATGAAGGCGGTTGGGATGCCGCTGATTACAGAAGAACAGTGCAGACAGTTTGTTGGGAACGGCGCGAAAGTGCTTATCGAGAAAGCGCTTCTGGCGGGCGGAGATGAGGACTTAAGCCGATTTGAGGAGGCATTTGCGGCGTACGGACGGATTTTTGATGAAAACTGTACCTATCGCGTGAAGCCTTATCCGGGGATTGTCAGAATGCTGGAGGAGATGAAACGCCGGGGGATCAGACTGGGAGTACTCTCAAACAAGCCGGACAGACAGGCAGTTCATGTAGTGCGTGAGATCTTTGGAGAAGGACTTTTTGATGAGGTTCAGGGCCAGAGAGAAGGAGTACCGAGAAAGCCTGATCCGGCCGCGCTTTTTTCCATGGCGGAGACATTTGGTGCCGACCGGAAAGACGTGCTCTATATCGGAGACTCAGAAGTGGATGCGGCCACCGGAAAGGCGGCGGGGATGAATACCGTCCTGGTGTCCTGGGGGTTCAGAACACGAGGAGAGCTCGAGGCGGCGAAGCCTGACCGGATCGTGGACTCGGCGGAAGAGATTCTTGCGATCGCTGAGGGCGATCAGAAGCAGTGATCAGAGGAAGCGGTTGGAAGAAGAGGTTAGAGGAAGCGGTCAGAGTCTTAGATGAGATGAACGCAGAATACTGATAAAAGAGAAAGAAAAAGGAGACAAGATACATGAACGGATACAGCGAAGAATGTCTGAAAACATTTTTGAAGGAACAGAAGAAATTATTTGACGAGCCGGTGGCAGAGACACTGGAGGAAGCGGAGGCGTTTCTCGAGGACTGCATGGCAGTGGTTGTGGATTCCATACAGGAAGTCCGGGAATATTTTGAAGAAGAGGGCGTTGACGTGGAAGGCATGAGCGCGGAGGAACTCACAGAGGCATCGGAAGTGTTCGCCATACCGGATGGAACTTATCTCATTGTGGAAGGATAGGGCGGCATACCCCGCACTTTCTCTTCCGATATGAAGAAGTACAGTGAAAAGCCGCGTCTTATTCGACTGCGGCTTTTCCTACGGCTTCTCTGATGGCGTCCAGTATGATCTGGGATGTATACGGCGTGTCTTCGGACAGGGCGATGTCGTCAAGAGACTGCGTCTCGTAGATCTGATCCGCAATGTCCTCGATGGCAGGCTGGATGAGCGGGAACATTGTGGTTACGGCTTCATCCAGGTTAGAAAAGCGGATGGAATTGATCCGGGATTCATCTACGGCCACCTCTACCTCCAGGTTGGCGTTATTCAGGGTGAGGGTGGAGGTGTACACACCCGGATTGTACTGCTTCGTTTCGCCTGCCCCGTTCTGTGCGCCGCCGGGGCGGAACATGATGAAAAGAAGGACGATGAGCAGGATTCCAAGCGCTGCAAAAATGGCTGTGTAGATGATCTCTTTCATATGCAGGACGACGATTTTTGTTCTGGAACTCATAGAGTGACCTCCCATAGAATCCTGCGCAGAAGAATTAAGCCGCTTATCATATGCGGCCCGCCGCAGGCGTAGAGTCCTGGTCCTGCGCAGCCGGATTCTTTTTTATATAAGTGTATGAACGGAAAAGGAAAAATATTCACTGGTTTTGCGTGACAAAGGGCCCGGGATAAGGTAAAATGGCTTTTGCGGTGATGCCGGGCGCAAAATGGGGCGGCCGGAAAGAAAGAATAAGAAGGTGGCAGACAATGTTTATTATTGCGGGACTCGGCAATCCGGATAAGCAGTATGAGGGCACAAGGCATAATGTGGGCTTTGATGTAATAGACCGGATTGCGGAGAAATACAATATATCAGTGGATACAAAGAAACACAGGGCTTTGATCGGAAAAGGAGTCATAGAGGGACAGAAGGTAATTCTCGCGAAACCTCAGACTTATATGAATCTGAGCGGGGAGAGTATCCGGAGTCTTCTGGATTACTATAAGGTCGATGAAGAGCAGGAGCTCCTTGTGATCTATGACGACATCAGTCTGGATGTGGGGCAGCTCAGGATCCGCGAGAAGGGAAGCGCAGGCGGGCACAATGGGATTAAAAATATCATCTCCCATCTGGGAGGACAGGTATTCCCGCGGATCAAAGTGGGTGTCGGCGAAAAACCAAAGGGATACGATCTGGCAGACTACGTGCTGGGACATTTTTCAAAGACGGAGCGTGAGATCATGGATGAGGGATACGACCGCGCGGTGCGGGCGGCTGAGCTGATCATATCCGGCCGGATTGATGAAGCGATGAACGAATATAACCGGAAAAAGAGGGAAGACTGATGCAGGCAGTTCTGGCTCCGCTTATGGAGCTTGCAGATTTTCAGGATCTTATCAAAGAGAGAAAAAAAGAGAAAGGCATGATTCAGATTGCGGGGTGTGTAAGTTCCCAGAAAACCCATCTGATGTATGCCCTGGGCGATGGCTGTGAGTACAGAGTCATCGCTTTTTCCAGTGAGGAAAAGGCAAAGAAAGCTTACGATGAGTACCGCCTTTTTACAGATGGTGTGTACCTTTATCCCGCGCGTGATCTGCTTTTCTATCACGCGGATATTAAAGGAAACGTACTTACTGACCAGAGGATGCAGGTGCTCCGCGCCCTGACGGGAAAGGAGGAGGGCGAGTCCGTTACCGTGATCACTACGATGGACGCCTTTCTGGACGGTCTTCCCAGACCGGAGGAACTCTCGGAAAGCAGGATCATGCTCAGCCCGGGAGACGTGCTTGATTTCACAAAGTTCCAGGAGCGCCTCGTCAGTCTGGGCTATGAGCGGGAGAGTCAGATTGAGGGCCCGGGACAGTTCGCCGTGCGGGGAGGTATCCTGGACATCTATCCGCTGACGGAGGAGCTCCCGGTGCGGATCGAGCTGTGGGGCGATGAGATCGACTCCATCCGCAGCTTTGACGTGGAGAGTCAGAGGTCCGTGGAAAATCTCCAGGAGATCACCATCTACCCAGCGTCGGAGAACTGGCGGGACGGGATGGAGACGGTCTCCTTCCTGGAATATTTCCCGCGGGAGAAAACCATCCTTTTTCTGGATGAGCCTCACCGGCTCCAGGAGATGTCCGAGGAGGTGGAGAACGAGTATTTCCACAGCCGGGAGAGCCGGATCGACGCGGAGATGGAAGAGCCGGAAGAAGAACAGCTCAAGGTATTCCAGACGAAAGATATCATCGGGAAGATGAATCAGTACAGCGGCTTCGGCATGACGACCCTGGAGTCAAAATGCGGCCTTTTCTCCGTCCGCGGGACATACAGCATCCAGGTGAAAGGCGTGAATCCGTATAACAACAGTTTCGAACTTCTGACCAGGGATCTAAAGAGGCTGAAAAGGAGCGGATACCGGGTGGTGCTTCTCTCCGGATCGCGCACAAGGGCGAAGCGTCTGGCGGAGGATCTGAGAGACTACGATTTAAGCAGCTTTTACAGTGAGGATATGGAGCGGCAGGTAAGTCCCGGTGAGATCATGGTATCCTGCGGTTATGTAGCGGAAGGGTACGAGTATCCTATGCTGAAATTCATGGTGATCTCCGAGACGGATATCTTCGGGCGCAAGAAAAAGAAGAAGAAAAGAAAACGCTACGAGGGCCAGAAGATCCAGGATTTCGCGGAGCTCAAACCGGGGGATTATGTGGTGCATGAAAACCATGGAATCGGCGTGTATAACGGAATTGAGAAGATCGAAGTGGAGAAGGTCGTGAAGGACTACATGAAGATTTCCTATGCGGAGGGCGGCGTTCTCTATATCCCCGTGGCACAGATGGACCTGATTCAGAAGTATGCCGGGGCGGATGCGAAGAAACCGAGGCTGAACAAGCTGGGAACAGTACAGTGGGGAAAGACGAAGAGCCAGGTAAAGAAGGCGGTTCAGGCTGTCGCAGAAGATCTGGTGAAGCTGTATGCGGCCAGACAGAGGGGCGAGGGCTTCGTCTACGGACCGGATACAGTCTGGCAGCAGGAGTTCGAGGAGATGTTTCCCTTTGAGGAGACAGAGGATCAGCTCCAGGCCATTGAGGATACGAAGCACGATATGGAGAGTGCGAAGATCATGGACCGGCTGGTCTGCGGAGATGTGGGCTACGGAAAGACAGAGATCGCTATCCGGGCAGCGTTCAAGGCCGTGCAGGAGGGAAAACAGGTGGTTTACCTTGTTCCCACCACGATCCTGGCCCAGCAGCATTACAATACCTTCGTGCAGCGGCTCAAGGATTTCCCGGTGCGGATTGACCTGCTCTGCCGGTTCCGCACAGCGGCCCAACAGAAGAAGACTGTGGAGGACTTAAAGAAGGGGCTGGTGGACATCGTAATCGGGACCCACAGAGTGCTTTCGAAGGACGTTGGCTACAGGGATCTGGGGCTTCTGATCATTGATGAGGAGCAGCGGTTCGGAGTGGCTCACAAGGAGAAGATCAAGAAGCTCAAGGAAAATATCGACGTCCTTACACTGACCGCAACGCCCATCCCGCGAACGCTCCATATGAGTCTCATCGGGATCCGGGATATGAGCGTGCTGGAGGAGGCGCCCCACGACAGAATGCCGATTCAGACTTATGTCATGGAGTACAATGATGAGATGGTGCGTGAGGCCATCACCAGGGAGCTCTCCCGGGGCGGGCAGGTGTACTATGTGTATAACCGCGTCAGCGATATCGCGGATGTGGCCGGGAAGATCCAGCAGCTTGTCCCCGAGGCAAACGTCTCCTTCGCTCACGGGCAGATGCATGAGCGGCAGCTTGAAGATATCATGTATGACTTTATAAACGGAGATATCGATGTGCTCGTCTCCACCACCATCATTGAGACCGGACTTGATATCCCAAACGCGAACACGATGATTATCCAGGATGCGGACCGCTTCGGTCTCTCCCAGCTCTATCAGCTCAGAGGACGGGTGGGACGTTCCAACAGGATGGCCTACGCATTCCTCCTCTACCGGAGAGATAAGCTGCTTAAGGAGGTGGCGGAGAAGCGTCTTGCGGCGATCCGGGAATTTACAGATCTGGGATCGGGAATCAAGATTGCCATGCGGGACCTTGAGATCCGCGGCGCGGGAAATCTGCTGGGTGAGGCCCAGAGCGGACATATGGAGGCCGTGGGGTATGACCTGTACTGTAAGATGCTAAATGAGGCGGTCAGAAAGTTAAAGGGCGGCGAGGAAGAAGAAATATTCAATACGTCCATTGACCTGAACATTGACGCCTATATCCCCGACTCCTATATCCGCAATGAGTATCAGAAACTGGATGTATATAAGAGGATTGCGGCCATTGAGAACGAGGAAGAAATGGACGATATGATGGAAGAGCTCATCGACCGGTTCGGCGATATCCCGAAAAAGGTGCAGCAGCTCCTTCATATAGCAGCCCTCAAAGGACTGGCCCATGAGGCGTACGTGACTGCGGTGGAACAGAAAGGAGAAGCCTTTAAGTTCACCATGTATGAGAAGGCGAAGATCGACGTTCAGAAAATCCCGTCGCTCCTTGGAAAGTACAGGAACAGCCTGACCTTCAAGGCGGAGGAGATCCCGTACTTTATGTATCAGAAGAGAGGAAAGAGCGGGAAAGAGACGGGCGAGAGCGTGATAGAAACTGTGAGAAAAGTGCTGGAAGATATCCGGGCAATAAAGATGTAGGGGCAGCTATAAAGTTCACTAACTTACGGATGAAAAACGTCCGAAAACAGGGGCGAT
>JAHZHF010000108.1 GCA_019420405.1 Clostridiales bacterium | reverse complement strand
GCATCAACTATAACAGCGTTTTTTATAATTATCTTTTTCATATTTACCTCAACCTAAAATATTTATTTTATATATACCGATAAGTGCGAACAGAATCTGTATTACAAGACAGATTATTGTAAACAACAGACACTGATTAAAAAACTTTGTCCGTTCTTCGTCTGTTGGATTATAGATTGATCCGTAACAGGATACCATATTTGCTCCGATTGTAGACATTGGACTTGTGGCTGAGGTGATCGCTCCGATACTAACAGCGGTTACAAGCGCTGCTGCTTGGCCTGACGCACCAGCGGCAACAATTCCCGGTATTGTTGGAATCAAGGTAGGCATTACTACACCATTTCCCGATGAAAACAGGCTCATGATACCGGCAATTAACACCATGAGAGGTGAGGCTGTGACAGGTCCTGCAACATTGGCGATGATTTCCGATAAAAGATCTACACCACCGAGATCTATTACGACCCCTGCAAGCACAGACATACCGCCGATCATAATCAGCACATTCCAAGGAATACTCCCTACAGCTTTCTTAGGTTCTGCAGCTCCGGCAAGAAGTAAAATTACAGCAATTATGGCCGGCGCTATCATTGTATCCAATTTCAGAACAAGCGTCATTATAACAAATGCGACAAAACCAAGCAGTGTCAAAATCTGGTTTCTGTTAAATTTTAATGTGTCAATACCTTCTATAGTCTGATTGGCTGTTTTATGCCATCCAAAGACAAAATAAAATATTACAAACATGATTGCTGAAGTAATGCATGTAAGAACAACGGAATTCCAGTTGTTCATCTGAATGCCGCTCTGCTGTGCCAGAGTAAGCATATTTGCCCCTGTCGCATACAGTGGGCTGCATGATGCACCTTGAAATACAAGAAGCAGCGGAAACATTACTTTAAGCGGATGCATCTTCAACTGCATTGCAATTGCAATCAAAAATGGGGTAACAAGAAAGATAACGTCTATTCCGGCAACATTGCAGATCAAAAGAGCAACAAACAAAATAATCGGCAAGAGCCTGATATTTTTTTCACATCCGATTTTCACAAGCTTTTTGGCAAGTACATCCATTGTTCCGTTAGACTGTGCGATACAGATTAAAAGCTGGATAGAGAGTAGCCGTAAAAACAGAAGTGAGCCGAAACCTGCCGCGAGTTCTCCGGCAGAGATGCCTGATATCACGGCCAAAATACAGGCGGTTATAATACCCATGATACCAATATTAATTTTTTTAACTGTACCGATTATAATTGCTGCGGCCAGTGCAAGTAATGAAATTATCGCCATCATACTTTTTCTCCTTTTTTCTATTGTCCTATCTTATTTTTATTCGATTCTGTACTGCTTTAAAAATTCGTAGTCAATATCAAGTCCTGTCCCGGGAGTGTTCGGCGGAATAACCGTTCCCCTGGATGAATTAAAATGAATCGGGTTTTTAAAAGAACGGTATACATTTCTATCATATTGCGGGGGATAAAATTCTGCTATTTCTGCTTCCGGGATTCCGCAGTCAAGAATAACATGCAGCTGCTGTTGACCGTGAGGACTCAGAGCAATATTATGTGCATCAGCATAAGCGGAGACTTTCAGGAACTGTGTGATTCCTCCAAGACTGCAGGCATCCGGATTCAAGAACTGGGGGCATGATCTGTCAATTAAATCTCGGAAACCGTATATTGTATATTCGTTCTCACCTGTTGCAAGCGGAATTCTGCTTTTCTGAGAGAAAGATTTCATGCCCTCATAATCGTCAGGCATTACTGGTTCTTCGAACCAGTATGGATGGTATTCTTCCAGCTTATAGCTCATTTCCAGTGCTTCATATCCGCGGTATGCACAGTTGGCATCTAACATGAGTCGGACATCATCGCCGATTACTTCACGAACAGCCTTTACACGTCTAACATCTTCATCCATAGATGCACCTCCGATTTTCATTTTTACATTACGGATTCCCCAGCTTATATATTCTTCCATTTCTTTTTGGAGATCAATTATAGTTTTCCCTTCTGCATAGTAGCCTCCGGCAATATAGCAGGGAATTTCATCTCTGAATCCCCCCAAGAGTTGATAAAGTGGGATATCCGCTGCCTTGCTTCTGATATCCCACAGTGCAATATCAAGTGCAGAAATACTTCGGACAGATTCACCGCGTCTCCCCAAAAATTTGTAGTTCCACATTTTTTTCCAAAGCCGCTCCATATTCAGAGGGTTTTCTCCCAGAAGTTCTTCTTTTAATGCCTCAACATAGTTGACACTGTAGCTCGTTCCATACCCCGTTATTCCTTCATCTGTTTCGATTACAGCCAGGTTCAATTCGTTGTGAGTAAAGACAACCTGTCCATTTCTGATTGGATGATCCTTATTCCAACGAAACCTCATAGGGTATACATTGGTGATCTTCATTTGGCTTCTCCTCCTTTTGCGTATCTTTTTGATAGATTTATCATAGCTCAGGATTTGAAAAAGGTCTAATTTATTCTTTGTAGAAATATTATTACAAAAAAGTTATAATACAAAATAAACAGTTTCTGTTATACTGGAAGAAAAAGTAGAGGAGGTATACTGCTGGTATGGATATTTTTGACTGTATTATGACAATAGCAGAATGCCGCAATATAACAAAAGCATCAGAGCAGATATTTATGACGCAGCCAGCACTGACATTAAGATTGAGCCGATTCGAAAAAAAGATAGGGGTGAAAATATTCGATAGAACTAAGAATCCTTTGGAATTGACTCCAGAAGGATATCTTTATATTACGGAAATGAAAAAGATACGGATGATGGAAGAAAATTTATATAATCGCTTGAGGGCCATGGAAACAGGCCCCGATTCTGTAAGTCTGACAATTGGTATGGGATTTAACAGAGGGAAGTTTTGGTTTCCGCCGCTTCTTTCGCTGTTGCAGAAAAATAATTCTAAATTGGTTATACAGACATATGAAACAACTGATATAGAGATGGAAAATATGATCTTGAGAGGAACAATAGATGTTGGTGTAACTGGTTCGGTTGTTGCTTCTTCAGAAATTTGCGCGCTTCCACTCGGTCGCGAAAAAATTTACCTCGGCATACCAAGCCAGCATCAGATTATTCGTGAACATCTGTATTCCACTTCAGCTGCAAAGAGTGATGAAGAAATTTATATAGATCCAGCTGATCTTACAAATCAATGTTTTATTATGGGAAAAGATTCTTATGGACTTACAAGGTATACAAATCTGATTTTCTCGCGTTTTAAAATTAGTCCAGGCAAGATCATCAATGTGGGAAATACCGAAACCGCGTATTTACTGGCTGCCAGCGGTATAGGTATAGTCTTTACTTTCATGCTTTACCATCAAAACCTAACTCTAACCGAACCGTCAATGGTACGGCCAAAACTGGGTTCTCTCAAAGGGTTCCCAATGTACAGGGACGTATATTTTCTATGCAGAAAAGAAGAAAAAGACATCCCCCTTATCCAGACAGCTTATCATCTTTTAAAAGATTTTTTTGAACAGAAACTTTAAGTTTACCGAGCTATAACTTATGAATTAATAGATTATAAACTATCCGGACCGCTATTAAACGAGTCCGGATGGCTTATAAGATCTCTGTTCCAAGGGATTCAAGAGGAATCAGATGCCGGGGTGCCCCCTCGTGAGAATCAGCATACATCTCTCCCCGGTGATAGGTAAAAGATGCGGAAGAAAAAGTTTCGTTCAGATTCATATATGCAAGGAAAGAATCTACAACCAGGTCAGGTTTCAGATTCTCCGTGCTTCCGGCGGCAAGCTTAAGAAAGATGCTGTCTCCCCGGAGCTCCCAGTCATAGATCAGCGGACGGATATTCATCTCCCGCTCGCTCTTTTTTGTCTGCTTTATGACGCGGATTTCTCTCTGATCCATAAATTCACGGAAGCGCGCCTTCCATTCTGAGGGCAAAGAGTCCTCCAGCCCGTCCCTTGGGGTGACGAGATAGTCCGCCCCGGCGAGAATGGTCATCCCGGTCATTTTCTTTTCATCCGAAATCTGCCGGAAGCTGAGTACCTCGATCCCCTCCACGCAGGCATCATTCATCCTTCTGACTGCTTCATCGGACGGGATGGATTCCCTAAGCTCGATATCAAAGTATTCTCCGTCACTTGTCAGACCAATACCGAGAGGACTTGCAAATGACATGATCATATGAGGACTGTAACCGCCGGTAAAAGCGATGGGAATATCGGCCCGCCGCATCACTTTCTGAAAGAAGCGCATGACATCCAAGTGTCCGATAAATCGGAGCGCGCCGTATTTTCTGAATTTAATTCTTGCCTTCATAGCAAACTCCTCCTCCAAACGACGCTGCACCGCAGCCGGAACACTGCATTCGGCAGTTCGGTGTCACAGTTCCCTCCAGCGCCCTCTCCCATTCCTTTCTGAGGAAAGTGCGGCTTACGCCGATGTCAATAAAATCCCATGGGAAAAGTTCATCTTTCCCTCGTTCCCGCTGATTGTAAAACGCGATATCTATCCCGGTGTTTTCAAAAGCCTGCATCCACAGATTGTTGTCAAAGGCCTCTGTCCAGGAATCGAAGAGACAGCCGAGCCGGTATGCCTCCTCAATCACAGCGGAGATCTTTCGGTCGCCTCTGGCCATAACGCCTTCCAGAACAGTTGTCTGGGCGTCATGCCAGTTATATTTCAGGCTTTTACGGTTCAACTGCTGCTGAAATTCTTCTTTTACAATAGAAGCTCTTCTCATATACTCCTCCGCCGGGAACATAGACGCCCACTGGAAAGGAGTAAACGGCTTAGGTACAAAGAAGGAAGAGCTTGCCGTGATCTGACATTTCCCGTGTCTTTGATCCTTCGGAATCTCATAATATCTGCGGGCCACACGGTCGGAGAGGCAGGCGATCTCACGCATATCTTCCTCTGTCTCCGTGGGCAGGCCGAGCATAAAATAGAGTTTCACCTTGCTCCAGCCGCCCTCAAAGGCCTGTCCCGCGCCGTCGATGATATCTTCTTCTGTCAGTCCTTTATTGATCACATTGCGCATCCTCTGGGAGCCCGCTTCCGGAGCAAATGTCAGGCTGCTCTTGCGGATATCCTGAACCCGGCTCATCACATCCAGGGAAAAAGCGTCGATCCTCAGAGACGGCAGAGAGATGTTGATTCCCTTGTCTTTAAACTCATCAATGAGGAAATTCACCAGTTCTTTTAATTCAGAGTAATCACTGGAGCTTAAGGAGCTCAGGGAGATTTCCTCGTGCCCGGTATTCAGGAGCATGGTGCGGGCGTATTCTTTTAATTTCTCCACATTCCGCTCCCGGGTCGGCCGGTAGATCATTCCCGCCTGACAGAAACGGCAGCCGCGGATGCAGCCTCTCTGGATTTCCAGCACCACCCGGTCCTGCGTCGCCTTGATAAAGGGTACGACAGGCTTCATCGGATAACAGGCGTCCGTCACATCCATGACCACCTGCTTTTTCACCACTGAGGGTGCGGTTGGATTGTTCGGTGTAAATGATCTGAGGGTTCCATCCTCATTGTAGGATGCGTCGTAAAAGCGCGGCACATAGAGTCCCTCTATCTGCGCCGCTCTCTCAAGAAATTCTTCCCGGGTTTTGCCTGAGTTCTTCCACTCCTTATAGCTGTCCAGAAGCTCATCGTAAACCGTTTCGCCCTCGCCGATATAAAAGATATCGAAGAACTCTGCCAGAGGCTCCGGATTGTAGGTACACGGGCCTCCTCCGATGACAATGGGATCTTTCTCCGTGCGCTCTGACGCATGAAGCGGGATCTGGCTCAGATCCAGAATCTGCAGAATGTTCGTATAGCACATCTCAAACTGGATCGTGATTCCAAGAAAGTCAAAGTCACGAACCGGATCCTGGGACTCCAGTGCAAAAAGAGGAATTTTCTCCTTCCGCATCACCTTGTCTAAATCTCTCCATGGAGAATAAACCCGCTCGCACCATACGTCTTCCCTCCGGTTAAACATGTCGTAGAGGATCTGGATGCCAAGGTGGGACATGCCGATTTCATACACATCCGGAAAGCACATGGCAAAGCGGATGTCTACCTGGTCTTTGTCTTTCATGACAGAGTTGACCTCTCCGCCGATGTAGCGGGCGGGTTTTTCGATTTTTAGTAATATTTCATCATTTAAAGCTAGTTTTCTCACTTGAAACTCCTCGATTATTGTACAAGATATATACATCGTTTAAATTGTACATTAATGGAATTTAGATGTCAATGAGGATAACTTTTAAGCATAGAAAAAGGACGCATCTGCATTCAGACACGTCCAGGATATTTACTGCACGGATACTGTGGAAAATCGCATAATAAATTTTATCAGCTTGTTTTCAAAACAAATGCTTCATATGGACGCACTGTTATCGCGTCTTCTTTACATGAAATATCCTCATAATTTCCGATCAGCAGCTTCGAGCCCGCTTTTGTCCAGCCATCAGGGAGTGCAAGCGTTCGTGCATTTCCATAAAAGTTGCATACGACAAGCAGTTTTTCATTTCCGAATGTCCGAGTGTATACATAAAGTTCTCTGTCTTCGGGGAGAAGCAGATCGTAATTTCCATACACAATGATTTCATGCTCTTTTCTGAGGCGGATCAATTTCTGATAATAGCGGAAGACAGAATCTTCTCTTTCCAATTGATCTTTGGCGTTGATTTCTTTGTAGTTCGGATTTACCATGATCCACGGCGTGCCTGTCGTAAAGCCTGCATTTTCTGTGTCGTCCCATTGGAAGGGGGTACGGGCATTATCGCGGCTTTTATACCGCAGGTATTTCATCATCTCGTCTTTTGTGAATACTCCCTTCCCGACCAGTTCGTGCCATGCGTTGATGCTGTCAAGATCCCGGAAATCTGAGATGTCATTAAACGGCACATTTGTCATCCCCAGCTCCTCTCCCTGGTAAATATAGGGAGTGCCCTGCATCATGTGGAGGCATGTAGCGAGCATTTTGGCGGACAGCTCCCGGTATTCTCCGTCATTTCCAAACCGGGATACTGAACGGGGCTGATCATGATTCTCCCAGAACAGACTGTTCCATGCAATTGTATCAAGACCTTTCTGCCATTTGGACAGAATCATTTTCAAATCCCGCAGATCCATCTTTTTATCCGACCATTTATTTGAACCGTCAGCGTCCACGTCCATGTGTTCAAACTGGAATACCATATTCAGTTCTTTCCCGTCGCTTCGCGCGTATTTTTTGGCCTCGTCGAGTGTAACTCCGGAACACTCGCCCACGGTAAGAGTATCCCTGCCGTCCAGAACTTCTCTTCGCATTTCCTGAAGATATTCATGCACACAGGGGCCGTTGGCAGGCTCATTGAAGCTTGCATAGCCGTTGATGCCAGGCTTACCGTCGGGAAATGTCTGATCTTTTGAAATAAGACTGATCACATCCATGCGGAAGCCGTCCACTCCTTTGTCCAGCCACCAGTTCATCATATCATATACTTCTTTTCTCACTTTCGGGTTGTCCCAGTTCAGATCCGGCTGCTTTCTGGAAAAAAGATGGAGATAATACATGTCTGTCGCGGCATCGTACTCCCACGCGGAACCGGAGAAGCAGGATCCCCAGTTGTTCGGCTCTCTTCCGTCTCTGGCCGGACGCCAGATATAGTAATCCCTGTACGGATTATCTTTTGATTTGCGGCTCTCTATAAACCATTTATGCTCGTCGGAAGTATGATTTACCACAAGATCCATAACGATGCGTATGCCTCTCTTATGTGCCTCATCGAGCATCCTGTCATAATCTTCCATTGTTCCGAACTCTTTCATGATCGCACGATAGTCACTGATATCATAACCATTATCGTCATTGGGTGACTGGTAGACCGGCGAGAGCCAGAGCACATCAATGCCCAGTTCTTTCAGATAATCCAGTTTTTCTGTGATGCCATTCAGGTCTCCGATTCCGTCCCCATTGCTGTCTTTGAAACTTCTCGGATAAATCTGATAAACAACACTTTCCTTCCACCATTTCCTGTCCATTGAGTATTCCATTCCTTTTCCTTACTTTACAGGATCTCTCCGTTGCTTTCTATCACTTTCTTATACCAGTAGAAAGAATCTTTCCGCTTACGGGACATATCGCCTGTGCCATCATCGTATTTGTCCACGAAGATAAGTCCGTAGCGTTTTTTGACTTCCCCGGTGGATGCGCTGACAACATCCGTGCATCCCCAGCAGGTATACCCGATCAGATCTACGCCGTCGCACACAGCCTCTTTCATTTCTTCTATATGCTGCCTCATATAGTCGATGCGGTAATCGTCATGAATCTGGCCGTCTTCTGTGATTTCGTCCACTGCGCCCAGACCATTCTCAACGATCATAATCGGGATCTGGTAACGGTCATAAATCTGGTTGAGGACATATCTGAGACCGAGGGCATCGATCTGCCATCCCCAGTCGGACGCTTTGAGATACGGATTTTTAATATTAACAGTACCGTTTCCCTGCGTTGTCTCAGCGCCTTCCTGTGTAAGGCTTACGCAGTTGCTGGAATAGTAGCTGATGCTGACAAAGTCAACCGTGCCGTTTTTGAGAATCTGCGTATCCTCAGGGAGCATTTCTATATGCATGTCATGTTCTGCAAAATACCGGTATGCAAATCCGGGATAAGATCCGCGTACATGTACGTCTCCGGCAATGGAATTATGAATCTGTCCATACTGCTGCGCAAAAAATACATCTTTCGGATGGCAGGTGTAAGGATAGCCGTTATGATATGCAAGCATACATCCGAGCTTGTTTTCGGGATCTATCTCATGAGCCATTTTAACTGCAAGGGCGCTGGCCACAAGCTGATGATGCATTGCCTGGTAGCGCGTCTCCTCGTTGTTATCAGCTTCATTGAGCATTCCGGCGCAGAATACGGCACCGAAGGGCTCGGTGAGCATATTGATCTCGTTGAAGGTCAGCCAGTATTTCACCCTGCCTTTGTAACGTTCAAAAAGTACTTTCGCAAAGCGCAGGTAGAAGTCAATCAGTTTCCGGTTTTTCCATCCGCCGTAGGCCAGCGAAAGATGAAGCGGATTCTCATAGTGGGAAATCGTAATAAGCGGCTCAATTCCGTACTTCTCCAGTTCGTCAATCACACGGTCGTAGAATTCAAGCCCCTTTTCATTAGGAGTCTCTTCATCTCCGTTTGGGAAGATTCTAGACCATGATACAGAGAACCGATAGACTTTAAATCCCATCTCGCCGAACAGTGCAATATCCTCTTTATAGTGATGATAGAAGTCGGTTGCCTCGTGGTTAGGATAGAACTCTCC
>JAHZHF010000107.1 GCA_019420405.1 Clostridiales bacterium | reverse complement strand
TGTTGAAAATTTCAGCATGATGTCCGACGACGATTTCGACAACTTTGCAGATATGTCTGATCTTGAGCTTGATCTGACACTTTTGAGTTCGGGGCTTCCGGCAGATGGGGAAGATTTTCTTACGATGATTGACGCATGGAAAGCGGGCCTTGAAGAATGCGGTGACTTCATATCAATCGGCGAATACAATATGGAAGTTACAAATGACGGCCCTATTCTTTCTGTTCCCGCAGAATTTTCGAACAGAAGCAGTACGCTGGAGTTCCAGTTTGACGAGGAGATGAATCTGACAAGCCTTACAGTGAGCGCTGATTATTCGACAGGCGAGATCCTGCAGAAGGCCGGACTTAATACAATCCTTGGAATGGGAACAGTATTTGTTGTCCTGATCTTCCTGTCCTTTGTTATCTGGCTTCTGAAATTCATCCCGGTTCTCGAGAAGAAGTTCAAGAAGACACCGGAAACAAAAGCTGAGGCAGAACCTGTACAGGCAGCGCCGGCGGCTGTGCCGGAGCCTGAGGAGGCAGAGGATGTATCGGACGACAGTGAGCTCGTGGCTGTAATCGCAGCGGCGGTTGCTGCATCCGAGGGTACTTCTACAGACGGATTTATCGTCAGATCAATCAGAAGAAGAAAATCAAATAAATGGATTTAATCATGATCAGGAGGATTCAGAAATGAAAAATTATACAATTACAGTGAACGGCAATGTATATGATGTGACAGTGGAAGAAAAAGGCGCAGGCGCAGCTCCGGCAGCACCGGCACCGACTGCAGCTCCGAAGGCGGCTCCGAAAGCAGCACCGGCCGCAGCTCCGAAGGCATCTGGAGCAGGCAGGATTCAGGTGAAGGCAGGCGCAGCAGGAAAGGTATTCCAGATCCCGACAAGCGTTGGACAGAGCGTTCAGGCGGGTGACGCAGTGATCGTAATCGAAGCGATGAAGATGGAAATTCCGGTTGTTGCCCCGGAAGCGGGCACCATTGCCAGTATTGATGTGGCAGTAGGCGACTCCGTAGAGGCAGGAGCAGTACTGGCTACATTAAACTAGTTACTTACCAGGAGGTTTGACAAATGGAATATATTTCAAATACACTGGGGAACCTGGTAGAGCAGACCGCTTTCATGAACCTGACAGTAGGGAACCTGATCATGATCGGTGTTGCCTGCATCTTCCTCTATCTGGCAATCAGGCATGGCTTTGAACCATTGCTGCTTGTCCCGATCGCTTTCGGTATGCTGCTGGTTAATATCTACCCGGATATTATGATCAGCCCGGAGGAAGCGTCTAATGGAACAGGCGGACTTCTTTATTACTTTTATGTACTTGACGAGTGGTCGATTTTGCCGTCGCTTATCTTCCTTGGCGTTGGTGCGATGACAGATTTCGGACCGCTGATCGCGAATCCGAAGAGCTTCCTTCTCGGAGCGGCAGCGCAGTTCGGTATCTTCGCCGCTTACCTTGGTGCTATGGCGATGGGATTCTCCGACAGGGCTGCAGCGGCGATCTCCATCATCGGAGGCGCGGACGGACCGACGTCCATCTTCCTCGCGGGAAAGCTGCAGCAGACGGCAATCCTGGGACCAATCGCGGTGGCGGCATATTCATATATGTCCCTCGTGCCGATCATCCAGCCGCCGATCATGAAACTTCTGACGACTGAGAAAGAGCGTAAGATCAAGATGGAGCAGCTCCGTCCGGTATCCAAACTGGAGAGAATCCTGTTCCCGATCATCATTACTATCGTTGTATGTGTGATCCTGCCGACGACAGCTCCGCTGGTTGGTATGCTTATGCTTGGAAACCTGTTCAAAGAGTCAGGCGTGGTAAGACAGCTTACTGATACGGCTGCCAATGTCCTGATGTACATCGTAGTTATCCTGCTCGGTACATCCGTAGGAGCTACGACAAGTGCAGAGGCTTTCCTTAACTGGGATACGATCAAGATCGTTATCCTCGGACTTGTTGCTTTCGCATTTGGTACAGCTGCCGGCGTCCTGTTTGGAAAACTTATGTGCTGGGCATCAGGCGGCAAGGTAAACCCGCTGATCGGTTCTGCCGGAGTGTCCGCCGTTCCTATGGCGGCCCGTGTATCGCAGAAGGTCGGAGCTGAGGCTGATCCGACGAACTTCCTGCTGATGCACGCAATGGGACCGAACGTTGCAGGTGTTATCGGTACTGCAGTCGTAGCCGGAACTTTCATGGCGATCTTTGGCGTTAGGTAAGTAATAGATTTGGAGGACAGATAAATGGCTGAAATGGAAAAGAAACCGGTTAAAATAGTAGAGACAATTCTGCGTGACGCACATCAGTCTCTGATCGCCACCAGAATGACGACAGAGCAGATGCTCCCGATCATCGATAAGATGGACAAAGTGGGGTATCACGCAGTAGAGTGCTGGGGAGGCGCTACATTTGACGCATCCCTGCGTTTCCTTAAGGAAGATCCGTGGGAGAGACTGAGAAAGTTCCGTGACGGATTTAAGAACACAAAGCTGCAGATGCTGTTCCGCGGACAGAATATCCTCGGATACCGTCCGTACGCAGACGATGTAGTAGAATATTTTGTACAGAAATCTGTTGCAAACGGAATTGATATCATCCGTATTTTCGACTGCTTAAACGATATCAGAAACCTGCAGACAGCGGTTACAGCAGCGAATAAAGAGAAAGCTCACGCGCAGGTGGCAATGTCCTATACACTGGGGGATGCATACACACTGGACTACTGGGTAGATCTCGCGAAGAGAATTGAAGACATGGGTGCAAACTCAATCTGTGTCAAAGATATGGCAGGTCTTCTCTGCCCGTATCAGGCGACAGAGCTTGTGACAGCGCTGAAAGAAGCCGTTGATATCCCGATCGAAATGCATACGCATTACACATCAGGAGTTGCTTCCATGACTTATATGAAGTCCGTTGAGGCGGGCGCTGATATCATCGATACAGCGATGTCTCCGTTTGCTCTGGGTACTTCTCAGCCGGCGACGGAGGTTATGGTCGAGACATTCAAGGGAACTCCGTATGACACAGGACTGGATCAGAACCTGCTTTCCGAGATTGCAGATTACTTCCGTCCGATCCGCGACGAGGCATTAAAGAGCGGACTCTTAAACCCGACAAACCTGGGCGTGAATATCAAGACGCTTCTTTACCAGGTGCCGGGCGGTATGCTCTCCAACCTGACGTCTCAGCTCAAGGAGCAGGGCGCTGAGGACAAATTCTACGAAGTACTCGAGGAAGTTCCGCGCGTGCGTAAAGATCTGGGTGAGCCGCCGCTGGTTACGCCGTCTTCACAGATCGTCGGTACACAGGCTGTATTCAACGTGCTCATGGGTGAGCGTTATAAGATGGCTACAAAAGAGACGAAGGATATCCTGGCAGGAAAGTACGGCGCTACAGTGAAGCCTGTTAATCCGGAGCTGCAGAAGAAGATCCTGGGCGAGGACGCAGAGATCATTACCTGCCGTCCGGCCGACCTGATCCCGAACGAGCTGGATACACTTCGCAAAGAGTGCGAGCAGTGGATTCAGCAGGATGAGGACGTACTCACATACGCGCTCTTCCCGCAGGTGGCTGTGGACTTCTTCAAATACAGACAGGCACAGCAGACGAAGGTTGACGCGAATGTTGCCGATACAGAGAACGGAGCTTATCCGGTTTAAACCAGTATAAAAAAATATTGAAAGATGATAACCCGCCGGAACTGTCAGATTTGGTTCCGGCGGGTTAAAATATTTTCTTTTGCATTGGCATGGGTTGTGGTATGATATGTGTTGGAGCGGCCGGACGGAAGGAAAAGTGCTCCGCTCTATATGGGAGGTGTTTGATCATGAAGGTCTCAGAAAGAGTAAGCCTGCTCAGAAACCGTATGGAAGATGAGAGGATTGATCTTTATATTGTACCGTCCACGGATTATCATCACAGCGAATACGTGGGCGCTTATTTTAAGGAGAGAGAATATATTACCGGATTCACAGGATCTGCGGGAACCGCTGTGTTCAGCAGAGAGAAAGCGGGACTCTGGACTGACGGGAGATATTTCCTGCAGGCGGAAAGCCAGCTTTCCGGAAGCGGAATCACCCTGTTTAAGATGGGGGAGCCGGACTGTGAGACGATGGAAGAATTCCTGGAGAAAGAACTGCAGGAAGGCGGTGTGATCGGCTTCGACGGGCGGACCATCGGTGTGTCAGAAGGGAAAGAATATGAGAGAATCGCCCGGAACAGGGGCGGGAGCGTAAGATATGATCTGGATCTGGTGGGGGATATCTGGGAAGACCGCCCGGATTTTCCGTCTGAGAAAGCGTGGTATCTGGAAGAAAAGTATTCGGGAGAGAGCACGGCGTCCAAGCTGGCCCGTCTGCGGGAAAAGATGGAGGACCTGGACGCAGATGTGCATCTGCTCTCCAGCCTGGACGATATCGCCTGGCTGTTAAATATAAGAGGAAACGACGTGGCATATTGCCCGCTTGTCCTCTCGCATCTGATCGTATACCGCGGCCGTGCGGAGCTGTTTGCCGATGCGCGGAAGTTTTCAGAGGAGATTCTCGAGAAATTCCGCGGGGATCAGATTGTCGTGCGCCCATACGATGAAATTGCAGAAGCGGCTGCGGCTCTCCCGCAGGATTCAAGGATACTGATTGATCCGGAGCGGCTGAGCTATTCGCTCTGTCAGAGTATCCCGAAGAGCGCCTGCGTCCGGGAGGCTGAGAATCCGGAGATCCTGATGAAGAGTATAAAAAACGAGATCCAGACGGAGAATAACCGGAAAGCACATCTTAAGGATGCCGTTGCGCATACGAAATTTATGTACTGGCTGAAACATGCAGATCTCTCAGAAGGAATCACGGAGATTGGGGCTTCGGACAGACTGGAATCGTTCCGGAAGGAACAGGAGGGATATGTGGAGGCAAGTTTTGCCCCGATCAGCGCGTTTGCGGAACATGGAGCCATCGTGCATTACAGCGCGGATGAAGCGGGCAATTCTGTATTAAGAGAGGGAAAGATGCTCCTTACGGATACGGGCGGACATTATCTCGAAGGAACTACGGATATCACGAGGACGGTAGCTCTGGGTGAAATCCCTCAGAATGAGAAGGAGGACTTCACCCTCGTTGTTCGGGCGATGCTGCGCCTTATGAACACCGTATTTCTCCACGGATGCAGCGGTGCAAACCTGGACTGCATCGCGCGCCAGGTATTCTGGGAGAAGCGGGTCAGTTTCAACCACGGCACGGGACACGGTGTCGGGTATCTGCTCAACGTGCATGAGGCCCCCATTAATTTCCGATGGAAGGAAGGGGAAGTCCCGGCCCAGGTGCTTGAGAAAAATATGGTGATCACGGATGAGCCGGGCATCTACATCGGCGGATCCCACGGAATCCGTATCGAAAACGAGCTGCTCGTGTGCGAGGATGAGAAAAATGAGTATGGACAGTTTATGCATTTTGAACCGCTGACCCTGGTCCCGATTGATCTGGATGCCATCCTTCCGGAACAGATGACCGGGGAGGAGCGGGAGATGCTGAACGCATATCACAAAAAAGTTTATGACGCGGTCAGTCCCCATCTGAATGAGGATGAGCGGACGTGGCTGGAAAAATATACGAGGGCTGTGTAGAATACAGATCCCGTATGAAAGGGAAAGAAATGGAAACATCAGAGAACACAACGAACGAACTGATCCTGCGGATCGATGAAAAATACGCCAAAATGAGCAAAGGACAGCGCAGACTGGCGGACTATGTCCGAACCAACTATGACAAGGCGGTATTCCTGACCGCGGCGAAGCTGGGAGAAACTGTAGGAGTAAGCGAGTCCACGGTCGTGCGTTTCGCAATTCAGCTCGGGTACAAGGGTTATCCCGGATTCCAGAGAGCGCTCGAGGAGATGGTGCGCACCAGACTCAATTCGATCCAGAGAATGGAAGTGACATACGGGAGGATCAGCCAGAGCGAGATCCTTGAGAATGTGCTTCAGTCTGATATCGAGAAGATCAAGGAGACACTTTCGGTTATCGACCACAGAGCTTTTAACCTTGCCATTGACACGATCCTGGAAGCGAAGCGGATCTATGTAATCGGGATCAGAAGCTGCGCTCCGCTGGCGTCGTTTTTGGCCTTCTATCTGAATCTGCTGTGCGAGAATGTGACGGTTGTTAATACGAACAGCGCCAGTGAGATCTTTGAACAGCTGATACGGATCAATGAAAATGATGTCATCATCGGGATCAGCTTCCCAAGATACTCCATGCGTACACTGAAAGCACTGGAATTCGCAAGCAACCGTAAGGCGAAGGTGATTACGCTGACAGACAGCGTCCACTCGCCTATGAACCTGTACTCGTCCTGCAACCTGATTGCGCGCAGTGATATCGCGTCCATTGTGGATTCGCTGGTAGCGCCGCTGAGCGTGATTAATGCGCTCGTGGTCGCTCTCTGCATGAAGAAACAGACAGAGGTGATCTCGACTCTTGAGACACTGGAGGAAATCTGGGGCGAATACCAGGTGTACAGTGGGGATGAGTTAAACCCGGTGAGAACTTCTTTTCCGGCGGATATGAAAGATGACGACGAGCTCCGGGGCGGCAAGGAACAGGCGAAGAAAGAGCAGGAAGAAAAGGCACGGGAGGAGAAAGGATTCGGAAAATGAAAAACGTACTGATCGTTGGCGGAGGAGCGGCCGGAATGATGGCCGCAGTCTTTGCCGCCCGTGCAGGAGCAGAGGTGATTCTGCTGGAGAAAAACGACCGCCTGGGAAGGAAACTCTTCATTACGGGAAAGGGGCGGTGCAACCTCACGAACTCCGCTGATGTGGAGGATCTTTTCCCGGCTGTTGTGAGCAATTCGAAATTTCTCTACAGCGGTTTTTACAGCTTTACGAACGGGCAGGTGATTGAGTTTTTTGAGGATCTGGGCGTAAAGACAAAAGTGGAGCGGGGAGGAAGAGTCTTTCCCGCATCGGATCACTCGTCAGACGTGATCCGCGCCCTGGAGCGGGAAATGGACCGTCTGGGAGTGGATGTACACCTGAATGCAGAGGTGAAAGAGCTGATTCTGGAAGACGGACGTGCCTGCGGGGTGCGTACTGCGGACGGGAAAGCGGTCCGGGGCGGCGCGGTGATCGTGGCGACGGGCGGGATCTCCTACCCCTCCACAGGCTCTACCGGAGATGGATACCGTTTCGCCAAAGCGGCAGGGCATAAGGTGACGGAGCTGTCTCCTTCCCTCGTGCCGATGGAAGTGAAAGAGTGGTACGCCCGGGAACTGATGGGCCTGTCCCTCAGGAATATCGAGATCCGGGTGACGGACGGAAAGAAAACGCTCTATCAGGAGTTCGGTGAGATGCTGTTCACTCACTACGGAGTGACAGGACCGGTGATCTTAAGCGCCAGCAGTATCGTGGGAAAGCGGCTGAAAGAGCGGGAGCTGACGCTTCATATTGATCTGAAACCCGCGCTTACGGAGGAGCAGCTTGACAGACGGGTGCTCCGGGAGTTTGAAGCGAATCACAACCGGCAGTTTAAGAATGCTGTGGACAGTCTGTTCCCGGCGAAGTTAAAACCTGTGATTGTGGAGCTCTCGGAAATCCCGGAAGAGAAGAAGGTCCATGAGATCACAAAGGAAGAGCGCCGCAGGTTTGTGCGGCTCATTAAGGATTTTACAATGACGCTGACTGCCCTGCGCGGTTACAGTGAGGCGATCATCACGAAAGGCGGCGTGGCCGTAAAAGAGATAGATCCGGGGACAATGGAGTCGAAGAAAATAAAGGGACTCTACTTCGCGGGCGAGGTGCTGGATCTCGACGCGGTGACCGGGGGCTATAATCTGCAGATCGCCTGGTCCACAGGGTATCTTGCGGGAACGGATGCGGGAATGCTTTCGGATTGAATAAATTTACAGGGAGGAAATTCAGAAATGGGATATAATGTGGCAATCGACGGACCGGCCGGCGCCGGGAAAAGCACAATTGCCAAACTTGTGGCAAAAGAAAAAGGATATATCTATGTCGACACAGGGGCAATGTACAGAGGTCTTGCGATTCATTTTCTCAAGAAAGGGGCAGATCCCGACGATGCGGATGCGGTGGCAGAAGCCTGCAGGGACGCGCAGGTTTCCATCGGTTATGAAGACGGAGCCCAGCAGATCTATTTGAATGGTGAAAATGTGACTTCCATGCTGCGTACCGAAGAGGTTGGGAATATGGCGTCCAAAACTTCCGCCGTTCCGGCAGTGCGGGAGAAACTCCTTGAGCTGCAGCGTTCTCTTGCAAGGGAAAAAGATGTGATCATGGACGGCAGGGATATCGGAACAAATATTCTGCCCGATGCGGACGTCAAGATCTACCTTACTGCAAGTGTTGAGACGCGGGCAAAGCGCAGATATGACGAACTGCAGGAAAAAGGGGTGGACTGTGATCTCGCCTCGATTGAACGTGATATAAAGGAGCGGGACGAGCGGGATATGAACCGGGAGATTGCGCCTCTGAAAAAAGCGGAGGATGCAGTTCTTATCGACAGTTCACAGATGACGATACAGGAAGTGGTTGATGCGATCTGCAGTCACTGCAGATAGAGCGGCCGCTGCTGCGGACGGGAGGAGGAGATTCATGAAGGTAATCAGGGCGAAGACCGCCGGATTCTGCTTCGGTGTAAAGCGGGCGGTCGAGACAGTGTATGAACAGGTGGATACCTGCAGCGGGCCGATCTATACTTACGGACCGATCATCCACAATGAAGAAGTTGTAAAGGACATGGAGAAGCGCGGCGTGTCCGTTCTTCGGTCGGAGGAGGATCTGGACCGGCTGAGTGAGGGGACGGTCATCATACGTTCACACGGAGTGGAGAAGAGGATCTGTGATAAACTTGAGAAGAAAGGAATCCGGGTCGTTGACGCCACCTGTCCTTTTGTCAAAAAGATCCACAACATCGTAAGCCGGGAAAGCGCGGAGGGAAAGCACATCATTATCATCGGGAACCCGGAGCACCCGGAAGTACAGGGAATCCGCGGCTGGGCCGGGAACAAGGTCACAGTGATCCAGAGCGTGGAGGATGCGGAAGCGTTCGCACCGGATAAAAATGAAAAAATATGCATTGTTTCCCAGACGACATTTAATTACAATAAATTTAAAGATTTAGTTGAAATTATCAAGAAAAAGAGTTATTATGTAAGTGTTTTAAATACAATCTGTAATGCTACAAAAGAGCGTCAGACCGAGGCTGAGAGCATTGCGGAGTCGGTGGATGCTATGATAGTGATTGGTGACAAACATAGTTCCAATACCCAGAAGTTATTTGAAATCTGCCGTAAGGCATGTAACAATACGTACTATATACAGACACTTGGCGATTTGGATTTGAATCAA
>JAHZHF010000106.1 GCA_019420405.1 Clostridiales bacterium | reverse complement strand
TCGGTCGGTGACTGCGGAACGCATTATCTGCAGGCCGCCGAATCCGTCGTGATCCACTTCGTAACGGGTGAACTCCGTGTAAACAACATCGTTTATGCGAACGGAGGTGTCATGAATCTGGGGAAGCATACTCTTGCCTTCCATCAGCTTCGGAACCGGGATACCCATATAGTCCAGGATGGTCGGGGCAAGATCGATGTGGGAAGCAGGAGCTGTGACTACCTTTCCACATTCTCCGCCCTTGATCAGGAGAGGGATGTTTGCGATCTCCTTGTAGCAGGCGGCATCTTTGTTATACAGACGGTGATTGCCCAGCATGTCGCCGTGATCCGATGTATAGATCACCATAGCGTTCGGAGCGACTTCTCTTATCTTGTCCAGGACTTTTCCGATTTGATGATCGACAAAAGAATTACATCCCAGGAATAAAGAAAGTTTTTTCGACGGCTGGTTGATTTCTTCTTTCGTCTTATTTAGTGCATCGCCGGCCCAGAGACGCTGAAACATCGGCTTCTGGCTTAAATCATCCTCGTAGTTCGGGTTGTCATCGAAACAGAAGTCCTGATACATCGTGTTATATGGTGCCGGACAGAGGTAGGGCCCGTGAGGCTCATCATAGGAAACAGTGAGGAAGAAGTCCTTGTCCTTATACTCCTCAAGAAAATCTACCGCCCGTTTGGAACATCTGTATGCATACGTGAATTCCTCTGTCATATCGCTGTCGAAGGAGGTGTCTGCCTGACGGGATCTGACGCGGTCTGTCTCACTTAATTCGTCCAGATACCTGCGCATGTCATACCAGTATTTGTCGTCCCATCCTTCCGGACATCTGCCGTTGCCAAAGTAGTCGTATCCGTCCAGATGCCATTTGCCGATATAACCACAGTGAAATCCGTTGTCAGTCAGTCTCTGCCCGATTGTTTTTACATTATCGCCCATTGCGATGGAGTTCGTGACCGCCCCATTTGTATGTGGAAAAGTTCCGGTAAAGATTGCAGAGCGGGCAGGACCGCATACGGGCTGGCATGTATAAGCATTTTCGTATCGGATTCCTTCCTGTGCAAGCCGGTCCAGATGGGGGGTGATCATCTTGCTGTTGCCGTAGCACCCGAGCATGTCTTTTCGGGTTGTATCAGTCATTATAAGAATTACCTGTTTTTTCAATTTTCTGTCTCCTTGTTGGTATATTTCATAAGATTTGAAAACCATGTATCACTCAGAGTTACACGCCGCATCCGGGAAGTACGTCCATACCCCGGCGGCCTGCAATGAGCCGGTTTCCGTCAGTGTATCCTTCGGGACGGCCTTTTAACGATTCAATCAGACATCCTCTGAGTTCCTGGATCCGATCCTGGCAGGATGGATCGTCAGCCAGATCGGTCAGCTCATGGGGATCATCGGCCAGATTAAAGTACTGTTCGGTGCCGGTCCATGAGTGCCAGATGTATTTCTCCTTTTCTGTTACGATCCAGTGGTTGGAAAACTCATCAAATGAGTGTTCCCCATGGAGCCAGCTTCGCAGTGATTTTTCCGGTTCGCGTACCAGAGGAAGCAGGCTGTGTCCGTCTACACTGTCCGGAATTTCTGCGCCGGCTGCGTCGAGAAGTGTCGGCATGATATCCCGCAGTTCAGCTACATCTGTACAGATGGACGAGGAGGCGATATCTGTGAGAACATTTTTCCCTGCTGTAATAATCAGCGGTATATGACAGCTGCCTTCGTAGGGGCGTGCTTTTCGGAACATATGATGGTCGCACAATTCTTCTCCGTGGTCAGAGGTGAACAGGATGATGGAATTGTCATAAACGCCATATTCCTTTAGTGCCAGGATCAGCCGTCCGATCTGATGGTCAAGATGAGTGATGCAGGCATAATAACCAATCTGTGCCTGACGCATCAGCTCCGGATCGATGGGGCCGGATTTGGAGTCGTAGAGACGGCCGTCTCTTTTCAGATATTCGTCTGTCTCCCATGTGCCGATATAAGGCGGATGCAGCTCTTTATTACTGTATAGATTAAAGTAATGCTGGGGCGCGTCAAACGGCGGATGCGGGCGAAGGTAAGATGCCATCAGGAAAAATGGTTTCCCGGGATCTCTTCTTCTTAAAAAATCAATGCTGCGCTCCGTGACCCAGTTAGTCGGATGATATTTCTCTTCGTGCATCCACGGGCGGGAGATGAAGCTGTTGCACTCGATACCGGTATCTGTTACATCAGCCGTTACCCCGAGCTCCTGCTTGAGCCAGTAAAAATAATCATCTGCTACAAGCTGGGATTCCTGCCAGGGGAGAGAGGAGCTTCTTGCCGCTCCCAGATATCCGTCGTGGAGCTCTACATTATGAAATCCGAGGTAATTTCTTAAAGGATGTACATGCATTTTCCCTACACACTGGGTATAATATCCGGCTTTGGACAGTTCTCCTGCCATTGTGTGTTCGTAATTCCATGAAACTCCGTCTTTGTAGCCCACACGGCCGTGATGGTTCTGCGCCATCCCTGTATGAAGAGCCGCCCGGGCGGCAATACAGCTTGGGCAGGCACTGTAAGCACGGGAGAACATGACGCCGGTTGAAGCAAGAGTATCCAGATACGGGGTTTTCACATCGGGGTGGCCCGCATATCCGAGACAGTCTCCGCGGAGCTGGTCTGTCATAATCAGAATAATATTTGGCTGTTTCATCCTATTTTATCACTCCTTTTGTTTCTCCGGCAGCGCCAAAGGCACGGAGAACGAAAATTATTAAATATGTGTAATATTTGTTATTATGATAATGCAGATAAAATGCAAAATCAAGGAATAGAGAGCAAAATGACAGGAAGCAGATAAAATGAAGCAGGATATTATAAAATTGTAAAAAACGTAAAAAAATATCGAGCGAAAAAAGAAAAGTTGTGTGAAATAACGGAAAAAATTAAACAATATTGTCATAAAGATAGCAAAATAACAACAAATATAAAAAAGAGAACAAGATCATGATTGAAATGATAAGGAATGCGAAATATAATCTAACTAACATATGTAAAGGAGGAAGTAAAATGAAAAAGAAAGTAATCAGTGTACTGCTCGCAGCAGCCATGGTAACAGGTCTTGTTGCCGGATGCGGAAGCTCAGGCGGAAGTGACAGCGGTTCATCAGACGGCGGAGAGAAGAAGTATGACGGCGTAGAGCTTACATACTGGTCTATGTGGACAAATGCAGAGCCGCAGGGACAGGCTCTCCAGGAAGCAGCAGATGCTTTTGAGGAAGAGACTGGCGCACATGTAACTTTCGAGTGGAAAGGCCGTGATATCAAGAACATCCTTTCCTCAGCTCTTGAAAGTGAAGAGTCTTTTGATCTGTTCGAGGATGACTACACAAGAATCACAGGAAACTATGTGGACTATGTGGCCGACCTTACAGAGATGGCTGATGCTGCCGGATACGCAGACAAGAGTTATCAGGTATTCAATGATGTCGTAAATGAAGAAGCAGGCTTCCTTGCATGCTTAACAGAGCAGCCGTCAGTAGGTGGCGTGTTCTACAATAAGGATATCTTTGATGACTGCGGCATCACAGAGACACCGACGACTTGGGACGAGTTTATGACAGCGTGCCAGACAATGAAGGACGCAGGATATCAGCCGATGGCTCTGGACAGCACATACGCTCCGTTCTGGTTTGGATATCATCTTGCAAGAACAATCGGACAGGATGTGACAGCTGATCTCGCTGTAAACGGCGGATGGAGCCAGAATGAAGGCGTTATCCAGGCGGCAGATGACATCATCGAGTTCGTAAATGCAGGATACCTTGCAGACGGTGCTCCGGATGAGTATCCGGCAAGCCAGAACAAGATGGGTATCGATCAGAATGTTGCAATGGTTGTTTGTGCAAACTATGTAACAGCTGAGGTAAACCAGAACTCCGGTACAGAGCTGAACTGGGGACTGTTCGCTTATCCGACAGTGGAGAATGGTGCTGATTCTACAAGTACATTCGCAGGAGCTAACTCAATCGCAGTTACAAAATACAGCGAGAACCAGCAGGCAGCTTTCGATTTCGCTATGTATGTTGTAACAGGAGAGCAGGATCAGGCGAAAGCGGATTCTTCCAACCAGATTCCGGCTGATCCGTCCAACACAGCTCCGGCTTCACAGGCTGGAACAACAGAGGTTCTTGAGGCTACAAGCGCACCGCTTACATGGAATATGGGTCTGAATGAGAATGCAGATCTGATGTCTGTAATCGCAGAGACAGTTGTTAAACTGTATGAGGGAAGCTATGCTACAGGAGCTGACTTCGCAGCGGCAATGGATGCTTTATACTAAGATTAGCTGAAGACCTTGAGGTGACGCTGATTCAGCGTCACCTCATTTTATCGAAGAGGTGAAATATAGGAAGATGAAAAAGAATAGACTTTTTATTGCGGGATTTATCCTCCCATGTCTGCTGGCTCTCATCGTTATGTATCTGTATCCGGTGGTGCGTACAGTCATAATGAGCTTTTTCGGTATTGAGAGTGTAACTTCCAGTGTATCGGAGTGGACCTTTAACGGGGTGGATAATTACATAAAGATATTTAATTCTCCTACGTTCCAGAGAGCTATGGCGAACGTGCTGACGATCTGGATCATCGGCGGTGTAATTATTCTCTCTTTTGCATTGCTGTTCGCGGTGATCCTGACAAGTGGAATCCGGTTTAAGAAGTTTTTCCGTGCGGCGATCTATATGCCCAATATAATCAGTGCGGTTGCTCTCGCCACAATGTGGATTCAGTATATTTACAATCAGGATTATGGCCTGATAAATCAGATCCTGGGAGCTTTGGGGCTGGAAGGAAAGAACTGGCTGGGTACGGACATGAAGTTTTGGGCAATGCTTGGTGCGTTCTGCTTTGGTGCGGTTGGATATTATATGTTGATCTTCATTAACGGTATTGAAAGAATACCGGCTGATATCGGAGAAGCAGCCACCATTGACGGAGCAAATAAAGTGCAGCAGTTTTTCCGGATTACACTTCCTCTGCTTCGCGGGATTTTCAAGACAAACATTACATTCTGGAGTGTAAACTGTCTTACTTTCTTCCTCTGGTCAAAGATGTTTTCTCCTGTCAGTACAGAGGCATCTACGGTTGTCCCGGTAGTTTATCTGTATGACACTGTATTCGGTACAGTAGGAAACGTTCAGCGTGATGCCGGAGCCGGAGCTGCCATCGGTGTCTGCCTGGCACTTATTGTTGCGGTTATCTACTTCTTGATGAACAAGCTGCTCAAAGATGACGATCTGGAGTTCTAGTCTGCGCGATGAGGTGAAAAGATGAGTAAAAAAGAAAAAGTAGTATATAAAGAAAAAGTTAACTGGAAAAAAGAAGCGGCGCTTCTCCCGGGATACCTGATTGTATTCATCTGGATCCTGTTTACGGCGGCGTTCCTGATTTGGATTTTGGCAGCCAGCCTTTCCACATCCAAAGAGATTTTTTCCGGTGCGGTATTTGATTTTGCATCAGGTTTTCATTTTGAAAATTATATTAACGCTTGGAATACTGGAAATGTATCCGTGTATTTTGGTAACTCACTGCTGTATGCAACGGTTACATGTGTTTGCGTGATTCTGATCGCAGCTCCTGGAGCATATGTGCTTTCCAGATTCACGTTCCTTGGAAACAAGGGGATTAAAACCAGCCTTGTACTCGCGATGAGTATTCCGGAAGTTATGATTATTATGCCGATCTATTCTTTGACAGCTGAATATCATATCAGAGGAAGGATCCTGCTTATTATTTTATATATTCTTCTGCGAGTACCGTTTACGACCACGTATTTGCTTAACTTCTTTGCCAGCCTTTCACGGAGTTATGAGGAGGCTGCGGCAATCGACGGATGTACTCCGGGCAAGACGTTCTGGCAGATTATGCTGCCTCTTGTGCAGCCGGCTATCGTGACGGTGACAATCTTCAACTTTATGAGCGTTTGGAATGAGTTCTTTATGGCACTCATTTTTGCGACTTCCACAGAGACGACCCCGGTTGGCGTCGGACTTCTGCAGATTGTAAACTCGATGAAATACACAGGAAATTATGGCGGACTTTTTGCTTCGGTTATTATCGTATTCCTTCCGACGTTCCTGCTCTATATCTTCCTGTCAGAGAAGATCATTGCAGGTGTTACCGGCGGCGGTGTCAAAGGTTAGGATAGTATATTTATTTGAAAATAGCGGACCGGCATGGAGCATCTGTACCGGTTCGTTTGTATAAGAGAGGAGAAATGTTTTGAAAGAACAGTCAAAAGGAAGAGTTACAATCCCGACAGATGTGGATGTAGTACCGGAAACTCTGGAGCTGTTAGAGCGCTGGGGCGCGGATGCGATCCGTGACTGCGACGGAACCGATTATCCGGAAGAATTGAAAAGCGTAGACGCAAAGGTATACTCTACATATTATACAACAAGGAAAGACAACGCGTGGGCAAAGGCGAATCCGGACGAGATCCAGCAGATGTATATCATGACTCCGTTCTATACTGCAACAGAAGACGAGCTGTCTGTTCACCTGATGAACCATCTCTATCCGGACATGCTTAAAGTAAATAATCATGATGATATTACAAGATGGTGGGAAGTGATTGACCGTACCACAGGCGACGTAGTACCTGTATCTGAGTGGAGCTATGATGAGGAAACAGGAGATGTAACGATCCACAATGCGAAGAAATTTCACGACTATACAGTGAGCTTCCTGGCATATATTATGTGGGATCCGGTTCACATGTACAATGCTGTGACAAACGGATGGACAAATTTTGAGAAACAGATTACATTTGACGTACGTCAGCCTAAGACGCATAAGTATTCTATGGAACGTCTGAGAAAGTTTATGGCGGATAATCCGCATGTTGATGTGATCCGTTATACCACATTTTTCCATCAGTTCACTCTGGTTTTTGATGAACTGGCAAGAGAAAAGTTTGTAGACTGGTATGGCTATTCCGCATCTGTCAGCCCGTATATTCTGGAGCAGTTTGAGAAGGAAGTCGGATATAAGTTCCGTCCGGAATTTATTATTGATCAGGGTTACATGAACAACCCTTACCGTATTCCGTCCAAAGAATTCACAGATTTCCAGGCTTTCCAGAGGAGAGAAGTTGCAAAGCTTGCCAAAGAAATGGTGGATATCACACACGAAGGCGGCAAAGAAGCAATGATGTTCCTGGGAGATCACTGGATCGGTATGGAGCCGTTTATGGATGAGTTCAAGACAATCGGCCTGGATGCTGTTGTAGGAAGTGTTGGAAATGGGTCTACACTGCGTCTGATCAGTGATATCGAGGGCGTGAACTACAGAGAGGGACGTCTGCTTCCGTACTTCTTCCCGGACGTGTTCCGCGAGGGCGGAGATCCGGTGAAAGAGGCAAAGGTAAACTGGGTGACAGCAAGACGTGCAATCTTAAGAAAACCGATTGACCGGATCGGATATGGCGGATACCTGAAACTCGCTCTGAAGTTCCCGGAATTTGTCGATTATGTAGAAAGTGTATGTAATGAGTTCCGTGAACTTTATGATAACATCAAGGGAACGACTCCGTACTGCATTAAGAGAGTCGCAATCTTAAACTGCTGGGGCAAGATGCGCGCATGGGGCAATCACATGGTACACCATGCGATCTATCACAGAGAGACATATTCCTATGCGGGAATTATTGAAGCGCTCAGTGGTGCTCCATTTGATGTGAAATTTATCAGCTTTGACGACATCAGAAACAATCCGGCTATTCTGGATGATATTGATGTGCTGATGAATATCGGAGACGCAGATACCGCATATACCGGCGGAGACAACTGGCTTGACGAGACGATTATAACCGCTGTTAAGAAATTCATCTATGAAGGCGGCGGCTTTATCGGTGTAGGCGAGCCTGCGGCTCATCAGCATGAAGGCCATTTCTTCCAGCTTGCAACCGTGATGGGAGTGGAGAGAGAAAACGGATTTACTCTCAATATGGATAAATACAACTGGGATGAGCACGATCACTTTATCAAAGAAGACTGTACAAAAGAGATTGATTTCGGAGAAGGCGAAAAGAATATTTACGCTCTTGACGGAACTCAGATTCTTGTGCAGCGCAATAAGGAAGTGCAGATGGCTGTCAATGAGTTCGGAAGCGGACGCTGTGTATATATCAGTGGACTTCCGTACAGCTTTGAGAACAGCCGTATTCTCTACCGTTCGATCATTTGGGCATCACATGATGAGGCGAACCTGCATAAGTGGTTCAGCACAAACTTTAATGTAGAAGTTCATGCATATGTAAAAAATGGAAAGTACTGCGTTGTAAATAATACTTATGAGCCGCAGAGTACAACGGTTTATAAGGGCGACGGCTCCAGCTTTGATCTGGATCTTGACGCGAACGAAATCAAGTGGTATGAGATTTAAGAGAAAAGCCATGAGGATGGCCGGAAGAACCGGCCATCTTAGTGGCTTTTGTGTAACATCAGTTTTTTGAGTGAGTCTGGCGATACTTGATTGGTGTGACATTGTGGAATTTCCGGAAGGTCTGCGTAAAATAGGACTGCGAGGAAAATCCTGTAAGAGCGGCAATGTTTGATATAGAGTGATCTGTATTTGTCAGAAGGTGGCATGCTGCTTCAATGCGACGCTGGTTTAAGTACTGGATTGGCGATAGTCCTGTAAATTTTGTAAATGAATGAGCCATGTAATATTTGTTCATGTGCGTCAGTTCAGTTAACGTATCGAGCGTGATGTGAGATGCATAATTTGTATCCAGATATTCTTTTATCTGTGCACACTCTTTCGACATTTTTACAGAATTGGTGGAAATCGGAATGAGCTGCTTCATACGGACAATACGGATCAGGAGGACCTCAAGCAGATGCTGACAGATTTGATCCGAACCATATTGCTCTCCTTTTATTTCGTAGTAAATCTGATCGAAAAGGGTTGCGATTATGGAGTGGTTGTCAAAATTGCAGTAAATCTGCGCGGTCGCAGCATCATATTTGGTCTGGAAGGTAATTCCGTCAATCCCCAGGACGTAATATTTTAAAGAGGTTCCGGGTATGGACTGTTCGGTGTGTTCAATATATGGCGGAATAACAATTAAATCTCCGGTTCGGATGGAACGTATTCCCTCGCGGAAAAGAAAGTTGCCCCGGCCCTCCAGCACAAAGAAAATTTCAGTAAAATGATGAGTGTGAAAAACACTTTGCCAGTCCTGTTCGTCCTTGGATAAAGTGATGGACAAAAGCCGGGCGTTCATTTTTGTAATACTGTTAGGGTTTACTGAATGCTGACTGTGGCTCATTTTAAATTCCTTTCCAATTATTATTTGATATGTTATGATATTAACAATAGTATATAAAAAGCAAAAATGCAAGAAAAAGAACAAAATATCTAAAAAAAGAAATGAGGTGCTGACAT
>JAHZHF010000105.1 GCA_019420405.1 Clostridiales bacterium | reverse complement strand
ACGGCTACAAGACCAGAGCCGACGCAAGCACACGCATGAGCTACGACCAGATTTCCGACGTTGCCCTCTCTCTGGAATACGTCAAGCAGTACGCACAGAGCCACAGCGAGCTGAATTATAAACAGGTCTATCTTCTTGAACAGTGCGTCGTATGGCAGAGATTGAGCGTACATCTTGGCTGGCAATGCGATAACGTCAGAGCTTCCTATGATGAAATCTCAAAAGCCGTACAGAACGAGGTTTACGCTGGGGCGAAAGCCTTTGCCAGCGAGAATAAAGGACGCTATGAGTGTGGCGGTTACATCTACTCTGGCGAGGGGCAGGACATTGGACAGTTCTGGGCGAAACTTGCCGTAGGAAATGCCACACTGAAAAAGACTTCCAGTAATGCCAGCATTACCGACGGGAACGGGCTTTACTCTATCGCTGGTGCGACTTATGGTGTCTATTCTGATAAGGACTGCACAAAACAGCTTGCCACCCTTACGACTGATAACAGCGGGAACACTGATACCGTGGAAGTAAAGGCTGGCACAGTCTACATCAAAGAGCTTTTTGCTCCTGCTGGCTATAAGGTGGACAGCACTGTCTATGTCTGCGGCTGACCGTCCGGTTATCCCGTATCACATAGTCCGCCCCGGCCTGCTTTCCGATGACAAACTCATCTTTTGCCACGCGTACCGTCTCGCCTGTTTTCAGCCGTCTGATAAAAGCCGCCCCCGGCCGGCGGTCCTGTACGAGCACTGTCCGGTCATCCCCGCAGTCCGTATCCGAGACAAACACCGTGGGAGCATCGCCTGCGTATTCCTCCGTCCCGGCGGGCTCAGTTTTTCCCGCGGAGGAATATATTCCCTGATCATGATCTTCTCCCTGAATCCGTTTCCCAGGACAGGAGGTATGTATACATTTTCTCGATCTGTCCATCCTTCCATCGATTGTTTCACTGCCGTCTCCCCCCTTCCCGGTTTTCTGACTATATGCAGTATATATAGAATATTTCCACCTTATTTTATCGTGAACATTATACAATTTATCATTTTAAAATGCATTATTTCTTACAATTCAGCCGGCAGACATCCGCCGGATCCTTTTTCTTATCCGGAAAAAGAAACAGCCTGCAGCCAGAATAAGAAGTGGTCGCCGCCGCAATATAAAAGACCGGAAAACGCAAGGATTTTTCTTAGCGCTCTCCGGCCTTCAGCTTTATCATATTCACATTTAAAGTATCTTCCCCAGCATTTCCGCGATCCATCCGGACAGGAAAAATGTTCCGAATATTGTAAGTACAGATACTAGGATCCCTTTCCATCCGATCTTTAAAAATGCTTTCCAGTCTTTTCCCAGCAGGACTCCTGCAAATGTCAGAATCGGCGTAATAGACGCCATCAGATCGATCTTGTCCGTCCAGTAAATAACCACTCCGGAAACAGGAGAAGCAGGCATCGCTGCCAGCATACCGATAATTCCGATATAAGTTACCGCCGGAAGGTCACCCGGCATAAATTCTTTCACCACAAGCCCCAGGACACTGATCACGCACAGGATCAAAAGTCCGGGGACCGCTTCCAGGAAGCCGCCGCTGTACCCGATGATATTACATATAAAAGTCAGCGCTGCTACCGCAGCCAGACCGATCCCCCACTCTGTAAAAAGTCCTTTCCAGTCTCTTTTCCTTTTCGGTGATCTTCCCTCAGTTTTCTCTTCAGTCACGGTCATCGTATTTACCCCCGTTTCTTTCTCACAGCTTTATAGATCAGATTGCTCAATGGCAGCGTCACAAAAACGCCAAGATATACTGTGATCGCAGATGAGATCACATTACTGATCGTCGCAAAATCAGTCAGGACATCCGGATCTGATGCGGGAGCCGCCTCGATCACTCCCGCCAGCCCGGCAGCCATCATAGATGAACTTCCTGCTCCTACCGCCATTGCTGCCGATTCCGGGCTGAAAATCCCAAGTGCAATAAAGACCGGAGGCACTACACTCATAAAAATGCTTCCAAATACAGTTCCAACGATGTAGCAGATCATCACTCCCTTGAACTCATCTGACTCGCTTCCGTATTTATCCGCGATCAATGCCACATTAGGCTCACGGCTCATGGCATAAGTCATGCCTACCGCTTCCCGTTTCATCCCAAGAAGCAGCGCTACAGGAAGAGCGATCAGCACAGTCCCGATATTTCCGATATTCTGAAGGATCAGGATCGGGCTGGCGCTGATGATCTGTTCGATCGAAGCGCCTCCTGAAATCCCCAATTTCGCCATAGCGAATACCACGCCCATAGACAGCATCTTTGAAGCGGCTGGCACACATGCTTCTCCTACGCTGCGGATCGGTCTCACAAGATATACGATCAGCATGAAGATCATAGCATACAGAAGCGGGAGAAAGGTGACAGTAAATTTCCCAAAAGAAATTGTAACAGGTCCGATCACTTCCGCCGCAATACAGCACAACAGAATCCATACGAAAAAAAGCGGTATCTTTTCATAAGTCCGGCCATCTGTTTCACCATACTCATTTCACTTCCTTTTCTATTTCTTCAGATTTGCAAGAATTTCTGCACGTCTCGCCTTTGTCCGGCGCAGCCAGATCAAAGTAAGGATCAGCCCGATCGCAGTGCCCACACACTCATCCGGGAAGTATTCCTCATCCATGATCGCAAAATGCATTGTCACACACATATACATGCAGAAGAAGATCATCACACATGCGATCAGGATCGGGATCACACCCAGGCCTGTCGGGGTACACAGGATAATGATCAATCCTGCCGCCAGTCCGATCTGCCCGATCAGCATCACCTTAGAATTGTTGATCCGGTCACCGAGGACCCCGGCACCAAATGACGCGATCGGCCGTATGTACTGGGAAGAGGAAGACAGTACCGCTCCAAGAAGCGCGCTCACGCCAAATACTTCGTTTGCATAGGGAGAAATATAATAATAGCCAGTGCTCAGTGTCAGCGTGGCAAAGATGATTCCGATCATCAGCCACACTGCCGGCATTTTCAATGGTTTTGCGAGCATCCGCAGGTTTACCACATCTTTACTGTCGCTCTTCTGCTTGTCATCGATCTTCCGGAGCAGGAAAATATCAAGCACGCCCAAGAGGATTGTCATGCAGGAATAAAACAGTATGATCCCTTTCACACCGAAAGCCTGGCTTTTGATCACTGACATCTGACCGAATATCAACGCCGCAATTGCCAGATATACTGCATTTGAAATACCTCGGCCACCCTCAAAAATACCGAACGCTTTTCCCTGCTCATTGGATGATGCCAGGGCGCGCACTGCTTTGGTCTGTGCCGGGAAAAACAACATCAGGCATGTAACGGCAAACAGGCCATGGATAGCTATCATCAGGGCCGGTGCCGGGTTCACGAGCATCACAAGTCCAAGTGCACCTGTGGAGATCATTGCTGCGGGTATCATCTTTTTGATAGAAATATAATCACTGACGATCCCTCCGAACAGATAAGCCGCAATCCCTCCCACGCCAAGGGCAGTTCCGCACAACCCCATCTGCGTGTTTGTCATCCCGAACGTCTCCATAAACGGAGCGTAATAGTAGGAGCGCAGCCACGGCAGTGAAACGATAAATGATCCTGACAAAGTCAGAACGATCAACAATGGCAGATTCTTTTTCAATGATGGAGTTTCCATATTCTTCACCTCGTATTTTTCTTTTCTTTCAAAAGCTTTTCACATCTTTTTCCTGGATTTTTATCACAGTGTCACGGAAGTTTCTGCTCGGTCGCAAGCGCCTGCACATAGCTGCAGTACCCTTGTGCACTGGCAAACAGCGGCTGGTGTGCTTCCTTTACCTTTCGTGCGAGCGCACCGCCGTCATCCAGCAGCCGACAGGCCATCACGGCCAGAAACAGCGGAGATGTCTCATAGATTTTTCGATCCGCGATCTTGTAATCTGCCGCATGATGAACACCTTCCATATAATTTACGAATACCTGGATTCCGGGAATCACTTCATTGAGATCTCCCAGATCCGTGGAGCCATAATTATGTTCTCCCTGATGCCATTTTCCCTTTCCGAGGATATCTTCTGCGACCTGGATAGCCGTCTGATCCAGCTCCGGCACCGGACGGTAAGGCAGATAGCCAAGCTGTGTGCTGATCACAGCTTGTCCGCCGAACGCATATGCTCCTGCGGCCATAGCACGGTCAAACTTCTCTGAAACTTCCAGCACTGTCTCCATCTTTTTTGCCCGGCACTGACATTCGATGCGCACCTCCTCGGGAATCGCGTTCACAACAGTGCCGCCTTTTGTGATAATAGGATGGACTCTCACACCATCATTATCAGAAAACGTCTCCCTCATTGCGTTCAGTGCGGTAAGTGCAGTGTTAGCCATATACAGCGCATTTATGCCGTTCTCCGGATCTGCAGCCGCATGGGCTGAGCGTCCGATAAAAGTTACATTCTTCGATGTAACTCCATTGTGGGAGCCAAGGATTGTAATTGTCCCGTCATTTCCAAGACCGGCATTCCGTCTCGACACATTCTTCCGCCGGAACGCCCGCAAGCATTACCTTTCCGCAGAAATTGTCCAGCACTCCGCTCTCCACCAACGCGAAAAATGCTCCCATAGCCGAAGCCGTCTGCACAGAATGGCCGCAGGCGTGAGCTGCGCCTGTCTGTGGATCGCTGTCCGGATGTGTCCGGCAGATCAGCGAGTCCATCTCCCCCATGATCATCACGCACGGCCCCGGCTTTCCCGTATCGTATGTACATGTAAAACCTGTTACGTCTTCCCAGGTTTTCGCCTCAAACCCATGTTGTCTCAAGACTTCCAGACAGTATTTCTGGGTTTCTGTTTCTTTAAATCCTGTCTCCGGATGATTCCAGAGCCAGTCGCCATTTTTCTCGATCTCTGGAAGCTGCTTTTTTATCTCTTTTCTCAGGCGTTCAATCGCCTCTTTATACACTTCTCCCATGATAACTCCTTCCACAATAAAACAAAAAATATGGACAAAATACTCAAACGCGCGCTTGTTTTTCTGTATTTTATCCATATTTTTCACAGTGGTAAAGTACCATATTCTTTTCATTACATGTACCAATATTCATTTTGGTACATATCAAAGATCATTCTTGCATTTTTCGATTATCTCACCGAGCAAATGCACCCCCTCTGTAATCTGTTCATCCGAGGCGGAGGAAAATGAGAGCCGCAGATAAGATTCTCCCCGTCCCCCTTCCACAAAGAAGGTATTCCCAGGCATTACCAGAAGGCCTTTCCTCTCTGCGGCAGCTGCCACCTGCCGGTCATTTACATGTACGGGAAGCCGCACCCAAAATACAAGCCCGCCCTCCGGTACATCAAAAGAGAGTCCCGGGAGTTTTGCGAGTTCCTCTGCCATCAGATCCCTCTTTCTCCGGTAAAATACTGTAAGGAACTTCCTGTGTGCTTCATAATATCCTTTTTCATAAAACCGCGCCCACATATACTGCCCCAGTGTTCCCAGAAAGAGCTGATCTTTATTGATGATCTTCCGGTAAGTACGGATCACATTATCCGGCGCCACCATATATCCCACTCTGGCTCCCGGGAAAAACGACAGATTGAATGAATCAATATAGATCACTGAGCTGGAATGATCCATGGAAAACAGCCGGGGGTGATACCTCTCCGCCAGGCTCTCTAATATTTCCATCTTCATTCCATCCTTCTCTACCGGCACGAAAAGTACATGCGCTCCCGTATGCAGAAGTATATTGACCACCGCAGGGATCGCAGGCTCTTCCACCACAGCATAATCCCCCTCTTTTAAATACATAAAAGCAATATTGCTCAAAGCCTCATAAGTCTCACTGATAACCTGGATATTCTGGGGAGCAGCGTAAAGATTCCGTTCAAAAAGCATATCTGACAGAGCATTTCGGAACCGTTCCGTTCCCTGAGGGTCACAGAACCAATACGGCTCCACCGAGTCTCCCTCTGAGATTTCTTTTAAAATCTCTTTCAGATACTCCACAGGAAGAGCTTCCCTGTTTGCCAGCACCCCTGCAAACGGGATCCCATCTGAAAGATATGATGAATTATAAAGCCTCTGAAACGTATTCTGCATCCCGAGAAAATGATAATTGAAATTTTTGTCTAATGAAGAAAACGGCCGTTTTCCCTGGTTCCCGCCATCCGGCTTTACCTCTGCCGCAGAGCTGTTTTTCAAAAAGTATCCTCTCGGCGACTTAACTGATGAATAGATGAGCCCTTCCCGAATCAGCATTTCATACGCTTTTTTCACCGTGTTTCTGTGGACGCCCAGCTTCTCGACCAGCTGCCGCTCAGATGGCAGTTTGAAGCCATCCGCGATCTGCCCTGAAAGGATCTGATCGCGGATCACATTTCTCATCTGCTGATACAGCGGCGTAGTGCTCTCTCTGTTTATATGGATTTCCATTCTCTGCCTCCTCTTATATACTCTCCGGAACGCGGACTGTCTCTGCGCGCCTTTCTACTTCCGCGCCTCATCCGGATTTTCGTCACGGTTCGCCTATAGAATGAAACCGCGACATATTTTCCACGCCTTCAGATTCACTCAATATCCGGATAAATTCCTGCATTTCACCGGTCAGCCATTTATTTTTGTGGTAGATCACCTGGCCCTGCATTTCAATTTTTAATCCCTCCACATCCAGCACCGTCAATTTTCCCTGTAGCGCGCTCTCCCTTACGGAAAACAACGGAAGGTAAGAAATCCCCCTGTTTTTTTCGAGCATACGGATGATAAATTCCGTACTGCCGCTTTCCAGAAAAGGCGTGATCTGACGTCCGTTTTTTTCCAGAAAAGAATCCAGTTCTCTTCTGTAATTTTCATCTTTTTCTGTAAGAAAAAAGGGTTCTTCCAGAAGTTCATGCAGGCATATTTTTTTCCCCGGCCCCCATCCATATGCCGCAGACGCTACAAAAACAACTGGTTCCCGGCTCTCCACCGCCTTCACCCAATTCTCATGAAATCTGGGCCTGTCCAGAATATAAATGATATCCAGTCTGTCTTTTTCCATCATATGGATCAATTCCTTTGGCTCGCCGGTTGCGATCTTGATCCTTACTTTAGGATGCTCTCTGCGAAAACGCTCCATGATCTCTGGAAGTTTTGAATAACAGAGTGATTCCAGGGTTCCGATATGCAGCTTACCGGACAATTCTCCGGTAAGCATCACTGACTCCCGTGCCTTCTCCGTTTCCCTGAGTATCCGGACGGCGTGCGTCAAAAACGTACGCCCGGACGAAGTCAGGAACACCTTACGGCTCATACGTTCAAACAGTTTGACTCCTAATTCTTCCTCCAGAAGACGGATCTGGACGGTCACAGCAGACTGAGAGTATCCCAACAGTTCTGCGGCTTTTGAGAAGCTCTCTGTCTGTGTGACCGTCACAAATGTCCGAATCTGTCTCAGTTCCATTTCTTCTCTCCTTTATGAATAAATGATGTCAGTGTAAAAGCCTCAACTGCAATATCCATAAATTATTTTAATGATAATCATAAAATCTATGAATTTGATTTATTTTATTTTCATGATACAATCCGAATAAAAAGATGTCAATCCTATAAAGCTGAAACATAAGGGAGGATTTCACCATGGCTTTTATCAGTACATTTGACGTGCTCGGCCCGGAGATGGTCGGCCCGTCCAGTTCACATACTGCAGGCGCCTGTTCCATCGCACTTCTTGCCCGCCGGATCGCGGGCAGCCCCATCACAGAGGTCACTTTCACCCTCTACAATTCTTTTGCGGAAACTCACAGAGGGCACGGCACAGACCTCGCCCTGCTCGGCGGGATCATGGGCTTTTCACCGGACGACCGGCGAATTTCCCGGGCAGTTTCCATCGCCCGTGAAAGAGGGCTGGCCTTCCGCTTCGATACCGCGCTTCCGGATCCGGACATCCATCCGAATACCGTGGATATCCGCGCAGTCTGCCAGAATGGAAACACCCTTTTAGTCCGGGGTGAATCCCTCGGCGGAGGAAAAGTACGCATCAGCCGGATCAACCACATTGAAGTCGACTTTTCCGGAGAATACAGCACTCTCATCATCATCCATTACGATCGGACAGGCGTGCTGGCTCACATCACCGCCTGCCTGAATGAGAAGAATGTCAACATCGCGTTCCTGAAGCTCTTCCGGGAGACAAAAGGGGAGATCGCCTACAGCATCATCGAATTCGACGGCAGCCTGCCGGAGCATACAGATACGATGATCCGTGAAAATCCGGATGTCCGGGACGTCATATTTATACCGATCCAAAGGGGGTTATAAGAAATGGATTTTAAAAATGCACAGGAACTTTTAGAGCTCTGCAAGACACATCACTGCCCGATCTCTGAGATCATGAAACAGCGGGAGTGCACGCTCAGAGAGACGGATCTTCCCGAGATCCTCCGTAAAATGGAGCACTCCCTCTCCGTGATGCGGGAATCCGCCTTCACTCCCCTCCGCGATCCGAAGCCCTCTATCGGCGGGCTGATCGGCGGCGAGGCGAAACTTGTAAATGAGCATCTCGCCGCAGGAGGCTCCATATGCGGGAGCGTACTCTCCACCGCCATCGCCTGCTCCATGGCCGTCCTTGAGACTAACGCGTCCATGGGACTGATCGTAGCCGCTCCAACCGCCGGTTCTTCCGGCGTGATCCCAGGCGTCCTTCTGGCCCTTCAAAAAGCCCACGGCCTGACCGATGCCCGGCTGACCGATGCGCTCTTTAACGCCGGAGCTATCGGGTATCTGGCAATGCGAAACGCGACCGTCGCCGGCGCTGTTGGCGGATGCCAGGCTGAGGTCGGCGTTGCTTCCGCCATGGCCGCTTCCGCCGCTGTGGAGCTGATGGGCGGATCCCCCGACCAGTGCCTCAATGCAGCATCCTCTGTCCTGATGAATATGCTCGGGCTGGTCTGCGATCCCGTAGGCGGTCTGGTAGAGTGCCCCTGCCAGGGCAGAAATGCGGCCGGCGCCGCCATCGCTCTCACCTGCGCCGAACTGGCGCTGAGCGGAGTCCGCCAGATCATTCCCTTCGACGAGATGCTGAGAGTCATGTACCAGGTCGGCAGGCAGCTTCCTCCATCCCTGCGCGAAACTGCCCAGGGCGGGTGTGCGGCAGCGCCCTCTGCCAGATCCAAAACCGGGCAGTGCCCTGCTATGGCCGGAAACGGCTGCACTTCGGCTTGACAACCTTTCAGACTCTGTTATAATTATCCACTGTCGGAGGACTTACGATCGTAAGTATAAGGCCGGATAAGACATCGGACGCCGGATTCTCCGGAGGCCGCCCTTCCGTAGAAGAGCATACAGCATGATTGGGTTAAACCCGGTTCTTCCCTTAGCCTGATAACAGCCCGGCAGGCCTGAAAAATCTAATTCCTCCATCACTTTTTTCAGGGTATAGACTGGATCGTCATCA
>JAHZHF010000104.1 GCA_019420405.1 Clostridiales bacterium | reverse complement strand
TATACAATATCTGCTCTGATTCCGGACGCATTTAACAGAAAATGTTAGTGAACTATATAGCTGAACTGTTACTAAAACCTTTTGATTTTCCGCGTCGTCGTTTTCTCGAACTCTGTCTCTCTGACAACCAGGCTGTAGATCTTCTTCTGGGGAGCCGCGCCGCGGTTATACTCGTCGATCACTTCCTGAAGCTTTTCCCTCACGTCTTTGATCCTTTTTTTCTTCACAAAGTCCTGATCCGGATAGATCTCGGCCTCGATCACTCCGCCCTTTTCGCGGACAAGCACCTCTCCCACGAGCCGGTTTGTGCTCAGGGCGTTCTCCAGCTCTTCGGGAGATACGTTCTCTCCGTTTTTCGTGATGATAAGGTTTTTCTTTCTTCCGGTCAGATAGACGAATCCTTCCTCGTCCACATATCCCAGATCCCCGGTCTTAAGCCAGCCGTCCTCCAGGGTCTCCGCAGTCTCCTCAGGCATCTTATAATATCCCTGCATGACGCTGCTGCCTTTCACCCAGAGTTCTCCGTCCACTGTCTTCGCCTCGCAATTCGGCAGAAGCTGTCCCACTGCCTCCTTGCGGATATTCCATCTCTGTGTAGTGCTGATTACAGGGGCGCATTCGGTCATGCCGTAGCCCTGCTGGATCGTGATATCATATTTTTTGAACAGATCGATATAGGCCGGATCGAGGTAAGCCCCGCCGCTGCAGATCGTATGGAACTGCTTCCCGAACACCTGGTTTTTCACGATCTTCGCCGGGAGAAGGGAGGCTTCCTCCAGCTTCTTCGCCATCGTCTCGATCATCAGAGGCACCATCAGGATCATCTCCGGCTTAAAGAGCTTGATATTTTTCGCCACGCGCATCAGGGAGTCGTTGATGCAGATCACCGCGCCCAGAGACATGCCCTTTAAGATATCCATACTCAGACAGTATGCGTGATGGATCGGCAGCACGGTCATGATCACGATCCGCTCCGGGATCTTCATATCCAGGCAGGTCGCATTCTCCGCCACATTCCGGTGCGTGAGCATAACCCCCTTGCTCTTCCCCGTCGTCCCGGATGTGAACATAATCGTACAGAGCTCATCCGGCTGGGGAACATGTTCAAAGCTCCCCCTGTGCTCTTCCAGAAGCTTCCAGAAAGCGTATGCCTGATCGTCATGCGCCTCCTTCTGCATGGAGATCATTGTCTTAAGCTGGGGACAGCGTTCCTTCGCAATGGCCGCCACGTCCTTCCGCACCTCGTCATAAACGAGCACGGTAGAATCCGACCGGCCGATCAGCTCGCACACATCCTCCGCCGGGAGATTCACATCCAGCGGCACGATGACACTGCTGCTGTTGACCGTTCCAAAATAGGTCACAAGCCACGCATAGGACGTCATCCCGATCACGGCGATATGACTTCCCTGTTCGCCCAGATCTCTTAAAAGGCAGGAAAAGCTCTCGCTGTCCTCCTTAAGCTGGGTGTAAGTCTTTGATTCTGTTTCATTTTTACTGATTTTATATCGAATCGCTTCCTCCGGGCCGTACTTCTTCTCAGTTCCGGCCAGGATCTCGCGGACAGTGCTGCAAAGCATATTCTCCTCCTATTACACCAGTGTCTCAAGATACTCAACCGCTTCCTGAACTGTACGGATATCCGCGGCCTTTTCCTGCTCTACTTCCACATCGAATTCGTCCTCGATCTCTCCCAGCATACTCATGAAGTCAAAAGAGGTAAACCCGAGATCTTCCATAAATCTTGACTCCGGATGAACATTCTCCGGCTCAACCTCCACATAATTACAGATAATATCTACTAATTTCTCAAACATAGCTATTCTCCTTCTTATTTTCTAAACACCAGCGATTCATCTCCATGGCTGAACCGCCGCTCTAAACAAGCTTTATGATTTCCCCGATGGTCAGATCCGGGTTCTCCGCTCCCTTGAACATGATCCTGCACAGATAGTAATACAGGTACTCCAGCTCTTCCCGCGATACGGCCTTCACCTGGTGCTCAAAATTGAAGTCCAGTCCGTTGTCCTCCGGGCGGTGCATCACAGTCAGGTACATTCCCTGCGGGCATGTGCCATTAGGATACCATTTCGTCTTATAACGGATATCCCCGAGCTGGTCAAGTCCCTTCTCTTTCAGAGTCAGCGGCTGGTAAGTCAGGGACATCGGCTCATATGTAAGTCCCGCATGGGGCTGCGGATACATTTTGGAGCGCACTGCGAAATACTCTGTCGGATCGTAGTTTGCATGGCGGAAGATCTCGTTCTGCTTGTCGCGGATCGCGTACACCGCGTCGATAAACTTCATACTCTCCGGGAAGATCGTGCGGAACGGGAAGGAATGAATCCTTGTGCCTCCGGACTTCTTCTCTTTAAGGGTCGCGCGCCTTGCAATGGCGTTGTTGATGGATACGTCGTCATTTCCGTTCATCTTCTGGAAATAGGTGCGAAGTCCCATGAGCAGAAGACAGGCAAGGGATACATGGTACTTCTCGCAGAAATCCATCAGTCTCTGCGTCGGCTCTCCTTCCAGGTGGAAGATATCCAGCGCGGACTCCGTGCTGTCGGAGGCGCTGAACGCGGTTCTCAGTTCCGGATTCCGGAACATCTCTCTGGCTGCTTCCAGCTTGTCAGTTCCCTTAAGCCCGTTGAAAATCGGCTCTGAACTGCCGATCTCTTTCTCAAAGAACTCGCGGTCTCTCTTCTGGGCCCTGCTGCCCGCCTCATAAGCCAGATCTTTCTGGATCTGCTCGATGTAAGAACACATATCCTTCGGATACGGAACTCCCTCGTATTTGGCATTACAGTAAAGCTCGATAATGTCCTTGAGAAATGCAATCAGCGACTGGGCGTCCACGATCATATGGTGCCCCAGGAAATATACGCCGCTGAATCCATCCGGCATTTTAATCATCACTACTCTCGTGAGCTGAGTGTCCTCCATCTTAAACGGAACTCTCGTCCACTCCGTCAGGACAGCTTCCGCCTCTTCCATCGTCTTCCCTGTGAAATCAACGAACTCAATGTCCTGGTCTTCATGCTTTACCACATACTGATAGTAGTTTCCTTCCTTATCTTTCGCCAGACGAACCCGCATGGCTTCACTTCTCTCATACGCCTTATTGATCGACTGCTTCAATACGTCCCAGTCGATTTCCACCTCAATGGTCAGGCTGGTTCCGATATTTAAGACCGCCGCGCTGGGGCAGTGCGGAAGATAGTACAGGTGAAACTTCTGCGCTACTGTAAGCGGATATACTTTGTATCCCTTTCTTGTCTTCATCATTTTATAACTCCTCCTATGAATGAATCCATCGCTCTCTCATAACCTTCTGTATCTTTGTAGTAACTTTCACCGTGTCCCGCACCCTCGACAATCAGTTTCGTCTTCGGCGACGCACAGTGTTTGTACGCCTCCTCTGTCATCCAGCAGGGTACAAAGACGTCCTTATCCCCGTGAATGAACAGGATCGGAACCTCCGCTTTCTCCACTTCTCTTGCGGAGTTACAGTCGTCCAGACCGTAGCCCACTTTTTTTGTATTGATCCAGCTTGCAATCTGGATGATCGGAAATGCCGGGATGTGGTACATACTGTGAAGCACATGGGTGAACACATCCTTCATGGAGGTGAACGCGCAGTCAGAGATGATTCCCTTCACCTGCTCCGGAAGCTTCAGACCGCTCATCATAAGGACTGTAGCTCCGCCCATGGAGTTGCCGTGGAGAATGATCTGTACATCCTCTCCCGCCTTTTCCACCATCCATTTTACCCAGCGCTCCCCGTCCAGACGGTCCATGCATCCGAAACCGATATGCTCTCCCTCGCTGCGCCCGTGGGCGCGCTCATCAATGAGAAGCATCCGGAATCCATGCTTGAGATAATAGTGGGAAAGACTTCCGTAATCATTGAGCCCCTCGCTTGTATAGCCGTGGAAACAGATCACTGCTTTATCTCCTTCTTCACCCTTGAAATAAGTGCCGTGGAGTTTCAGCCCGTCGTGAGAAGTAATCCACACATCCTCGTGAGGCTGCTCCATCATCCATTCCCTGCGTTCTTTCATCGTGGGCATATATTTCTCCCACTCCACGCCCGACATCTTCATCGTCCGCTCCGTCTTCGCGTTGAAGCGGATCATCGTCCTTCTGTAGAAATATGCGGTAACGCCCGCCTCCGCTGCTGCCAGCAGTCCTGCTGCCGCTGCCGCACCCTTGAGTAATCCTTTCATACTACCTCCGTTTCCGGCCGCGTTTACTTTTTCCGCGGTTTCTTACTGTCGATCAGTTCCTTGAGTTTCAGAGCCTTGTCAATATTTCCTTCCACCTTCATTTTCCCGAGCGTCACCGCCAGGATCGGATCGGTTTTCCCATCCGCAATCTTAAACAGCGTCTCCGCTGAGCATGTGAACATCGCATCGCGGTCAAAATACTCATATGGCTCTACATAGAGCTTTCCTTCTTTTACCTCTGCATAAAAGATTCCTTCCGCTTCTCCGGTAATATTGAACTGATATGCAAGATGCTCGTGAATATCGCTCACGTCAGCCTCCATCAGCATTCCCTTTACCTTTGAAAACATTTCCGCGTATGTCATAGTTTCCTCCTTTTCGACCGCATTCGCCTTATTTCGACCAGCGGTCATATCGTTTCTTCTGTTAGATTAACATCTTTTCGACTGACGGTCAACTTGCACCATCATCAAAATAGCCACAAGTTTTTTCTCTTTTTTTGTGAGATTTGATCAGTGACTCTTTTCCCGTGAATGTGCTATACTGAGGTGAATTAACCATATTATTTGTAACAGTTCAGCCATAGGGCTGTCCGTGAGCTGAGCGCCCGTCAATGAGTAAAACAGCGGCGACAGCCGCAATAAGCACGCAGTGCGGTTTTACGAATGGCGCGGGCTGAGCTGTTACTATTATTTTCATTTTCAGATATTCAGAGAGGCGGTAAATATGGCAGCACAATCCCAGAAATACGAACTCATCCTTGACTCCCTGCAGAAACTTCTGGAAAGCCGGAAGCTCCAGACGATCTCCGTCAGCGAAATCGCTCAGACCGCCGGGATCGGCAAGGGCAGCATCTATTATTACTTTCCGTCCAAAGACGCTATTCTTGAGGCGCTGGTTGAGCGCAACTACGAAAAGCCTCTCACCACGGCAAAGAAACTCTCCACGCAGACAGAGATCCCTCCGTTCACGCGGATGGCCATGATCTTCCAGGCATGCCGGAACTCATCTTCCGAATATTTAAGATTCAGAGAGGGGAAAGGTACGGGCGCACAGGAAGAAGCTTTCCTGCACCAGAAATACTTAAACCATCTGATCACAGAACTTACGCCTGTACTCGCTGAGATCATACAGCAGGGGATCGATAACGGAGAGATCAAATTTGACAATCCCAAAGCGCTCGCCGAGATTGTCCTGATCGTTTTAACAGTCAAGATGGATAATACACTGATTCCTTCATCAAAGGAAGCGATCGAAAATACAATCGCCGGGCTGGTCTCCCTTCTTGAAAAAGGGACTGATAACCCGCCCGGCTCACTTAATTTCCTTATGGCCTAGTACAGTTCATGGTCTACTTGCCGGCCAGAATTGTATAACTCTGCTCGAACTTCTCTCCGGGAGCCGCCTGGTTTACATCCGGCTTCTCGGAGAGTTCTTTTTCAAATCCCACATTGTCGCACCGGCCCATCCATGGCTCCAGGCAAACAAAGGGAGCGTCTTTTACGGACCAGATTCCAAAATTCGGGAAACCTTCGCACTTCATACCCACATACGGCGTTCCATCCCTGTGGCAGAGCCACACTTCGTCGAACTGCCCGTTATCAAAGATCAGGGCGTCGTTTGCAAACATCTCCTCTGTCACCGGACAGCAGCCGTCCTGCAGCTCAAGCTTATATACGTGCTCTGTGTCCACGGCCGCCTCTGCCATATCGATCAGGACATACTCAAGAGACTCCTTTCCCGGAAACTTCAGAATATAATCTTCTTTCTTTTCCCCCGGCTCCGCAAAACGGAATGCCGGGTGTCCCCCGATCGTAAAATACATGGTCTCATCCCCTGTATTGCGCACCTCCCACTTTACATGAAGTGCATTCTTTTCCAGGGTGTATGTAATCACAAGCTCAAAGTCAAACGGATAAACTTCCTTTGTCTCTTCGCCGGAGGCAAACAGGAAGACCGCACTGTCCTTCTTCGCGCTGATACAGCGGAACATATTGTCCCGGGCGAATCCGTGCTGAGACGTCGGATACTGAACACCGCCGATCAGCACTCTATTTTTCCACGTTTTCCCCACATTCGGGAAGAGTACCGGCGAATGCCGTTTCCAATATGCCGGATCTCCCTCCCAGAGAAGCTCTGCTTTCTGCTTCCTGTCATAAATACGCGTCACCTCTGCGCCCAGCTCTGCAATCTCCACACTGAGCCGCTCGTTTTCCAGTTTCATCCTCCTTACCTCCTTGTTATACCTCTTTATACCTTTTCAAGACTCTCTTTTGTCTTTCTCTTCCCCGTTATTCACTGTCTTCCTCCACCTGGATGCACTCTTCCACCAGGTAGTCCGTCACAGCGCCGCGAAGAACATCTTTCCTGAGCACGTCTTCTCCTACCTGTTCTTTATATGCCTCCACATCGTCCATGCCGGCCTGCTCGGCGTACTCTGCCACACGCTTTTCATATTCTTCATCAGACGGTTCCAGGTTTTCCTTCTCCGCGATCAGGCTCACCGCCTGGTCAAATGCAACCTGCTGCTGAACAGATTCCTTCACCTGGGAGTTGAACTCATCCTCAGTGATCTGCATATAAGTCTCGATAAACTCACTCAGTTCGACGCCGTAAAGTCCTGCAAGCTGCTCATAGTAACTGTTCATCTGAGCAGTCAGGTCCTCCACCTCATCTTCCGGATATCCCTTGATCTCAATCTGATCCATGAGGGCGGTCTGCACCGAGCCTTTCAATTCAGACTCCGCCGCCTCCTGCGCCTGGTCCTCGTACTGTTTCCGGATCTCATCCCTGTACTCGTCAGCAGTCTCCACCGTCGTGCTGTTCGCCTGCACCCATTCATCTGTCAGCTCCGGAACAGGCTTCTCGTAGATCTCGTTGAGCACAATATGGAAATCCGCCACTTTCCCTGCCATATCCGTGGAGAAATAATCATCCGGGAATTTCACAGTGATGTCGAACTCCTCACCTGTTTTATGCCCCTCGATCTGCTCTTCAAATCCTGCGAACTCTCCGTTTGCCTGGATAAAGCCTGCGCTTCCAAGCTGAATATCCTGTGCCTCGGCGCTTCCCCCGTCAAAAGCCGTACCGTCCAGCGTGCCCGTATAATCGATATTCACCCAGTCGCCGTTCTCTGCCGCCCGGTCCGTCACGGTCTGCTTCTCCGCTGTCTCTTCCAGATTCGCCTGAATCGCACTCTCCACCTGCTCATCCGTAACCTCGGATGCAGACGCCTGCGGAACTTCCAGCCCCTTATACTGCTTCACAGTCACGTAGTCATTGGACAGCTCGCTGCTGCATCCCATAATGATTCCCGCAGCTATCACCGATGCGATGACTGCTGCCGCTGTTCTTTTTTTCATTGTTTTCTCCCTTTCGTCTTTCTTATTTATTCCAACAGATGCCGAACCGGACACATACGCCGGCCTGCCTCTTCTGCTGCCGTATTACAAAAGCGGTGAAAGCAGACGCGAAAACTGCTCTTTCCCTTTGATAATGAGCCCTCTTTCGTCGTAAACCTTCCTGGTCACATGCGTACACTGCGTCATATCATTCTCAAATGCTCTCTCCAGGCGCTGAACTGTACGCTCACTGTAGATTACCGCATTAACTTCAAAATTCAGCCCGAAACTGCGGATATCCATATTGGCAGTTCCCACACACGCCACCATCCCATCTACAGAGAGCGTCTTCGCATGTAGGAAGCCATTATTGTATACATAACATTTTGCTCCCGCGGCAACCATGTCTCCAATATAAGAATAGGTTGCCCAGTAGACAAACGGATGATCCGGCTTACACGGTATCATGATCCGCACATCTATTCCCGAGCGGCTCGCAATCTTGAGCGCATCCAGTATGGACTCATCCGGTATAAAGTACGGTGTCTGAATATAAACATGGTGCTTCGCACTGTGAATCAGACGCAGATAATTGTCATGGATCGTCTTTGTCTGAGAGTCCGGCCCGCTGGATATGATCTGCACCGGATCTCTTCCGCCCCGCGTGTACCGTGGAATCTCAAAGAGACTGTCCTCCAGGAAGAGATTCTCCTTCGCCGCATAGTTCCAGTCCAGTACAAACCGCACTGCCAGCGACGTAACCGCCGCACCTTCAATACACAGATGAGTATCTCTCCAGTACCCGAACTTCTTATCCCGTCCCAGATACTCTCTTCCCACGTTAAATCCGCCCACGAAACCGATCCGGCCGTCAATGACCACGATCTTTCTGTGGTTACGGTAGTTTACGCGGAGCTGGAGCTGCCCCAGCAGCGCAGGGAAAAACTCCGCCACAAGGATTCCCTCTTTTTCCAGACGCTCCCAGTCTCTGTTCTTCATCGTCCGGCATCCCATACTGTCGAAGAGCACACGAACCTGAACGCCTTCCCGCGCTTTCTGGATGAGCACTTTCTCTATCTCCTGCCACAGCTCGTCGTTGCGGATGATATAGTACTGCAGGTGAATATAACGCTTCGCCCGCTTCATCTCTTCAATCAGCGCGCGAAACTTCGCTTTCCCGTCCGTATAGATCCGGATATCGTTATTGTCTGTCAATACAGCTTCCCCGGCTTCCAGATTATAGAGGATCAAATCCTGAAATCTCGCCATCTCCGGATTCGCCAACCGGAGCCGCTTGTGATAAATCGTCTCCTCCTGCCGGCGCACAGCATATTTCAGCTCGCCTTCTATCTCCTTTGCCTTGAACATTCTGCTTTTATGAAAATCCTGCCCGATGATCAGATACAGGATAAACCCGAGGATCGGTACAAAATACAGCAGAAGAAGCCATGTCCATACCGCCTGCGGAGACCTTCTCTCAAAAAACACAATAATCAGTGCGAAAAGTATATTGATGATGACTATGTTATCCATAACAAAATCATAGATCATCACCGCTCCGTCCCAAATTGTTTCTGCCATAATAAAACTCCTTTATTTAAAAGCACGCCCCGGCGGCTCTCGTCTCCCGCCCTTTTCCCACGGCGGATGCCCCACCGGAAAACGCAGCCGATAAGAGCGCTACTATACCAGTATACCCGCAATGTTAGCGAAACGCAAGCCGCAGTTCCAACCACAGCGGATGCGGTTCAGCTATTTAGTTCATTAACTCCCGTATGAAAAACGTCCGAAAACAGGGATGATTCTCAAACGTATTCTGCGGGGGTGGAGGATGGCTCCGGACTTCGCTCCAGGGAATAAGGGAAACTACAAAGTACCGGATACGGAT
>JAHZHF010000103.1 GCA_019420405.1 Clostridiales bacterium | reverse complement strand
GATGCAGGAGGGACAGCTTGAGCTTGAACTGCCCGGATATCACCAGTACTGGAACTATGCGGTGAGAAAGGGATATTCCGGGACGGCTGTATTTACCAGGCAGGAGCCGATTTCCGTGGCATATGGGATCGGGATTGAGGAGCATGACCAGGAGGGGCGTGTGATTACCTGCGAGTTTGAAGATTTTTATTTTGTGACGGTATATACGCCGAATTCTCAGAATGAGCTTGCAAGGCTTGATTACCGGATGCGGTGGGAGGACGATTTCCGCGCGTATCTGAAAAAGCTGGAAGAGAAAAAGCCTGTGATCGTAACAGGAGATATGAATGTGGCTCACAAGGAGATTGATCTGAAAAATCCGAAGACAAACCGGAGAAACGCGGGATTTACCGACGAGGAACGCCAGAAATTTACCGAGCTTCTGGACGCAGGCTTTATTGATACGTTCCGCTATTTCTACCCGGATCAGGAGGGAATCTACTCCTGGTGGTCCTACCGGTTCAGTGCGAGGGCGAAGAACGCGGGGTGGCGCATTGATTATTTCTGTGTGTCCGAGTGCTTAAAGGACAGGCTTGAGGACGCAAAAATACTGACGGACATTATGGGATCTGACCACTGCCCTGTGGAACTGGATCTGAAATAATGAAGTATAGAAGGAGGATAAAACAGAAATGACAAAAATAGATATTATTTCCGGTTTCCTCGGAGCCGGAAAAACGACACTGATTAAGAAACTGCTCTCAGAGGCGTTTGAAGGAGAGCAGGTTGTACTGATTGAAAACGAGTTTGGCGAGATCGGGATCGACGGAGGATTCTTAAAAGAATCGGGGATTGAGATCCGGGAGATGAACTCAGGCTGTATCTGCTGTTCACTGGTGGGAGATTTCGGAAAATCTCTTCGGGAGGTTGTGGATACCTATCATCCGGACCGCATCCTGATCGAGCCGTCAGGAGTAGGGAAGCTTTCAGATGTAATCAAAGCAGTGCAGGATGTTCAGGGAGAGATCGACGCGCAGCTCAACAGTTTCACAACCGTTGTGGACGTGACAAAATGCAGAATCTACAGAAAGAATTGCGGAGAGTTTTTCAGCAATCAGATCGAGTATGCCGGAGCAGTAATTTTAAGCAGAACGGATAAGGCGAAACCGGAGAAGATCGAGGAGAGTGTGGCACTGCTGCGTGAGCTGAATGACAAAGCGCCATTTATCACAACGCCGATCGCCCAGCTTCCGGGGAAAAAGATCCTGGAGACAATGGAGTCAAGCATGTCTCTGGAGGAAGAGCTGTTAAATGAAATCATCTGCCCGGAGTGCGGACATCACCACGCAGACGGTGAGTGCTGCGGACACGATCACGATCATGACCATCACCACCATCACCACCATCATGAGGATGAGGAGTGCTGCCATCATCACCATCACGGAGAAGAGGAACACGGTCATCACCACCACGCGGATGATGTGTTCACAAGCTGGGGATATGAGACGATCCGGACCTATACGAAAGACCAGATTGCAGATATCTTAAAGCAGCTTGAGACAGACAGCACATACGGAAATGTTCTCCGTGCAAAGGGAATGGTCGCAGGAGCAGACGGAGAGTGGATCTATTTCGATATGGTTCCCGAGGAGCATGAGGTGCGCACGGGAGCGCCGGAATATACAGGGCGTATCTGTGTGATCGGTGAGGAATTGAACGAGGAGAAGCTGGCAGAACTGTTCGGCACTGTATAATGTCCTGCCAGGCATGGACAGAACAGGCGGTATCTGACGGACAGATGCCGTGATACAGACAGGAGAGAACAGGAGAGAACCGATATGAATGAATCAAGTGTAATGGTCTATCTGATGACGGGATTCCTGGACAGTGGGAAGACCCAGTTTTTGAAATTTACTCTGGAGCAGGATTACTTCCAGATCAGCGGGAAGACCCTTCTCATCCTCTGTGAAGAGGGCGAGGAAGAGTATGACCCGATGGAGATGCTTAAATACGGCGTTGTGATCGAAAAGATCGAGGATCAGGAAGAGCTGACAGAGGAATGGCTCAGGGAAATGGACAGAAAGCATGAGCCGGAGCGTGTTGTGATCGAGTACAACGGTATGTGGAAGGTCAGCGATTTTGAGAATATGGAACTGCCGGAAGGATGGGAGATCGAGCAGAAACTGACGACAGTGGACGCAAGCACTTTCCAGATGTATCTGACGAACCTGAAACCGCTCTTTGTGGAGATGGTGAGAGATTCGGAGCTGGTACTCTTTAACCGCTGCGAGGATATCAAGCCGCTGGCGGGATACCGCCGGAGTGTAAAGGTGGTAAGCCCCCAGGCAGAGGTGATCTTTGAGGACGAGAACGGAGAAGTAGAGAACATATTTGAAGACGACGTACCCTATGATCTGAAAGCTCCGGTAATCGAGATCCCGAAAGAGGATTACGGCATCTGGTATGTGGATATGATGGAGAATCCGGATCGGTATAAGGGAAAAGTGGTCGAGATCACCGCGAAGGTGCTGAAACCAAAGGCGTTTCCGTCCAAGGTATTCCTGCCGGGGCGTATGGCGATGACATGCTGCGCGGATGACACGTCATTTCTCGGATACGTGTGCAGAAGTTCTTACGCGCCAAAGCTTAAAGCGGGTGACTGGGTAAAGATCCGGGCGAAGGTCCGGTTTGTAAACCTGTCAGTGTACCGGGGCGAAGGCCCGGTGCTGGAGGCGGAGCATATAGAACCGGCAGAACCGATCGAAGAACTGGTATACTTTAATTAACAGGAGGAACATAGTTATGGAGAAAAAATATGATGTGATCGCTCTCGGTGAGCTGTTGATTGATTTTCCGATGAACGGAAAGAGCGAGCAGGGGAACAACCTGTTTGAGGCGTGTCCGGGAGGGGCGCCCTGCAATGTGCTGGCGCTTCTGAACAAAATGGGCAAGAAGACGGCTTTTGTAGGTAAAGTAGGGCAGGATCAGTTCGGAACACTTCTTCGAGATACGATCACAGAGGCAGGAATCGATGCGTCCCATTTGGTGATGGATGACAGCGTGAATACAACGCTGGCATTCGTGCATACTTACCCGGATGGAGACAGAGAGTTTTCTTTTTACAGGAATCCGGGAGCGGACATGATGCTGACAGAGGATGAGGTGGATTCTGATTTTATTAAGGAAGCTAAAATATTCCATTTCGGCACACTTTCAATGACTCATGACGGCGTCCGCGCGGCGACGAAGAAAGCCGTGGATGCGGCCAAAGAGGGCGGATGCCTGATTTCCTTTGACCCGAATCTGCGTCCTCCGCTCTGGAGCTCTCTGGATCTGGCAAAAGAGCAGATGGAGTATGGGTTCAGCAAATGCGATATCCTGAAGATCTCCGATAACGAGATCCAGTTTGTGTCCGGAAAAGAGGACTATGACGAGGGGATTGCCTATCTCCAGGAAAAATATGATATTCCGCTGATCCTTCTGACTATGGGAAAGGATGGAAGCCGCGCTTACTACAAGGGAATGCGTGTGGAGCGTCCCGGATTTTCCGTTAAGACGATCGAGACAACCGGAGCGGGAGATACCTTCGGCGGAAGTTCCTTAACTTACATTCTGGAACATGATTTTTACAATCTGACAGAAGAGCAGTTAGGAGAGATGCTGACCTTCGCGAATGCGGCTGCGGCGATTGTTACCACAAAAAAGGGCGCGATCAAGGCGATGCCGGAGAGAATGGAAGTGGAAGCGCTCATAAAAGGATAGGAACCAAACCATCGGCTTTGAGAGGATATTCCGGGCCGGTGGTTTTGCTTTCTCACGATAAGTATTATAAGAGGGTTTGAATATGGAAGAAGCAAACGTCCTGCAATTGAAAAACAGAAAATTTTCCGATCTGTACCTGTGTTTTTGCGGTTATGCTAAATGCCGGCCGCTCCACAATTTCGGGCCGGCGGTGCGGCCAAACTATATTTTTCACTATATTATCGAAGGAAAAGGCCGGTTTTCTGTCGGGAAAGAAACCTATAATCTGTGCGCCGGCCAGGGGTTTCTTATCGAGCCGGAGGTTGTTACCTACTATGAGGCAGACTGCGAAGAACCGTGGTCCTACCTGTGGGTCGGGTTTGGCGGAGAAAAAGCGGGAGCGTATCTAAGAGAACTTGGATTGAACAGAGAAAGGCCCGTATGCCGGTGCGGACGCGGGGAGGAACTGCAAAGGATTGTTCTCGCCATGCTGGAGAACAAGACATATACTGTGGCGAACGAGTATCTGTTGGAGGGGCTTTTATATGAGTTTATATCTGTACTGGCCCGGCATATGGAGACTGATGCGGAGCGGCGAACGGGAACAGACAATTTCTATATTCGCAAGGCGGTAGAATACATCCAGAATCATTTTTCCTATCCTCTGCAGGTGGGAGAGATCGCGGATTATGTGGGGATTAACAGGAGTTATCTTTATACGCTTTTTAAAGAACAGTTCGGTATGTCGCCGAAAGAATATTTGACAAATTTTCGTATTACCAGAGCCGCGCAGCTGCTGGAGATTACGGAGCTGTCTATAGAGAGTGTGGCCATGTCCTGCGGATACCAGAATACGCTGGGATTTTCAAAACTATTCAAAGCGAGGATGGGGGTTGCGCCGTCCGTGTATAAAAAACGAACAATATAACATTTTGACTGTTTTTCTTAACTTATGAGACTACCCTTTTCTTCCGTCTTATATATAATACGATGTAAAAAGTATTGAAAATATTGCAGGAGGAAGAGAAAGTGGAGATAGCATTCAAGAAAGCAAACAAAACATTTCATCTGTATAATGACAGGATCAGCTACATTATGCAGGTACTTCCCAATGGACAGATGGGGCAGTTGTATTTTGGAAAAAAGGTTCGTGACAGAGAGGATTTTTCTTATCTCCTGGAGACTTTACCCCGTCCCATGTCGTCCTGTGTGTTTGAGGACAGCAAATCTTTCAGTCTGGATCATATTCGACAGGAGTATCCATCCTATGGGACAGGAGACTACAGGATGCCTGCGGTGGAGGTGCTCCAGGAGAACGGCAGCAAAATCACTAATTTTATCTATAAAGGGCATCATATTATAAGTGGAAAGCCGGGGCTTGAAGGACTTCCGGCAACTTATGTTGAAGCGGAGAACGAAGCGGCTACACTGATACTGGCCCTTGAAGATGAATTTACGGGGCTTTCTCTCGAGCTTTTTTATACGATTTTTACTGACAGAAGTGTTATTGCGAGGAGCGCCAGATTTGTGAACGGAGGCAGAGAGAACCTGCATCTTACTAATGCCATGAGCCTGTGTCTGGATCTGCCGGATCATAACTACGACTGGATGCAATTCTCCGGAGCGTGGGCCAGGGAAAGGCATCTTAAGGTAAGAACTCTGGAAGAGGGAGTTTTGTCCGTAGGGAGCAGAAGGGGTCATTCCTCCCACGAACATAATCCGTTTGTTATATTAAAGCGGCCTCATGCGGATGAGTTTCAGGGGGAGGCTATTGGGTTCAGCTTTATTTACAGCGGAAATTTTCTGGCTCAGGCAGAGGTTGGCTCTCATGGCACTGCAAGAATTCTGCTGGGAATACATCCGGACTGTTTTGACTGGAAATTGGAGCCGGGAGAGATGTTCCAGACGCCGGAGGCGGTGATGGCTTACACAGACAGGGGGCTGAATGATCTGAGCCAGACTTTCCATTGTCTGTATCGGAAAAGACTGGCCAGAGGACGCTGGAGGGACAGAGAACGTCCTGTTCTCATCAATAACTGGGAAGCCACTTATATGGATTTCGATGAGGAAAAAATATTGGAGATTGCCAGGAAAGCAAAAGACTGCGGCGTAGAATTATTTGTACTGGATGACGGATGGTTCGGAAAACGATGCACGGAACGCGCGGGCCTGGGAGACTGGACGCCAAATCGTGATCGTCTTCCGAATGGCATTGCCGGACTGGCGCGCCGTATCGGGGAACTGGGGATGAAGTTCGGTCTTTGGTTTGAGCCGGAAATGGTGAATAAAGACTCTGATCTCTACCGCGCTCATCCGGACTGGATACTTCATGTACCCGGCAGACCGTCGTCCCACGGCAGGTTTCAGTATGTACTGGACTTTTCAAGAAAAGAAGTAGTTGACTGCATCTATGGCATGATGGAAAAGATTCTGCGGGAGGCAGATATTTCTTATATTAAATGGGATATGAACAGGAGCATTACAGAATGCTTCAGCCCGGCTCTCCCTGCGGACAGGCAGGGCGAAGTGTTCCACCGCTATATCCTTGGGGTGTATGATCTGTATGAGAGGCTGACAGAGAGATTCCCCCATATTCTCTTTGAGTCCTGTGCCAGTGGCGGAGCACGTTTTGACCCCGGAATGCTCTATTACGCGCCGCAGGCGTGGACCAGTGATGATTCGGACGCGGTTGAGAGACTGAAGATTCAGTACGGAACCTCTTATTGCTATCCGCTGAGCTGTATGGGAAGCCATGTATCTGCTGTCCCGAACCATCAGACGGGAAGGGTGACTCCTCTGCATACAAGAGCGAATGTGGCTTACTTCGGCACATTCGGCTATGAGCTGGATCTGAATTCTCTGACAGAAAAGGAACAGGAGAAGATAAAAGAACAGATTCAATTCATGAAAAAGTACCGCTCTCTTTTCCAGTTCGGTACTTTCTACCGGCTGGAGAGTCCGTTTGAAGGAAATGTGACTGGCTGGATGGTGGTGAGTGAGGATAAGCAAGAAGCAGTCGTCGGATGGTTCCGTGTGCTCAGTGGAACAAACCAGCCTTATACGAGAATGTGTCTGAAGGGACTGGATGAAGAGCTCCTGTATGAGATTACAGTATGCCGGGACGTTGAGAAGTTCTATGGAACTTTCCGCGGAGATGAACTGATGTACATTGGTCTTGTTACATCGGATGCTGTAAGCGGAGAGGTTCCGGACGGAGAAGGACTGGCGGATTTTGAGTCCAGGCTCTTTATCCTGAAGGCAGAGAGAAAGGAGGAATGTTTTTCATAGTCCGATTCTCCAGTCGTCTTTTCGTAATTACATCGTCAGGCCGGCTGCGCGGGAACAGAGAAATAAGAACCGCATAGTTACTTTACTATGCGGTTCTTATTCCGCCATTCTCTCGGCGACAGACCATATACATTCTTGAATGCTCTTGAAAAATGAAGCTGGTTCGGATATCCCACGGCATTCCCGATATCGCTGATGCTCAGGCCTGTCAGTTTGAGCAGTTGCGCAGCCTTGGACATCCGGTAGCTGAGCAGGAACTGCTGAGGGGATTTCCCGACAGTTTCTTTGAAGATACGCCCGAAATATGTGCGGTTCAGTCCGCAGAAAGAAGCAATGTTTTCGACAGAGATATCGTTCTGGAAGTTCTGTTCGATGTAGTTGAGCGCTTCTTTTATATAGAAATCCCTTATTCGGCCGTTTGCCGCAATCTGCGATGACGATGAACGGGAGAGATAATCAATAAAGAGATAGAGATGGCCCATAAGATGAAAAGGCGGCGCGCTGTGGTGCTCGGCAATGTAGAGCATTTCGTCTTTCATATTTTCCCGGAGGTCTTTGTATAAGGCGTGGTAAACCGGATGATCGGGAGAAAGTCCTGCTGTTTCGATGATCTCCCGTGCGCGCATGCCATCGAACTCAATCCAGATATATTCCCAGGGCAGTTTCGGATCAGCAATGTATGTGTTGATCTGCCGAGGGAAGATCATGAATCCCTCACCGGTTCTGATTTGATATTCATGGGAAATGCCTCTGGAATCGTTGGCAATCAGTCTTCCGGTTCCGGACAGGACATAATGGAACAGGTAGTGGTTCCTTGTGGCGGGACCAAACGAATAGGCGGGCGGACACTGTTCCATTCCGTACTGGTACAGGCTCAGATCCACAAAGTTTTCACTGGGGAATATGGAAAATACAGGTTTGCTCATATAAGTCTCCTTGCTTAGTCGTTATGTGTATTTTGCTCAAAAAGTAAATTCCTTTAGCTTCATATATGGATAATTATAACATGAATTATATCTTAATGCGACCTGACTTTACATAAATTGAATATATATCGCATTTTGGTATAAAACATGGATAATATGGATATTTTATAAAAAAATTTGCGATGCTAAAATGGAATTACAAGCGGAAAAGCTAAAAGGAAGGAGCTGAAATTACTATGAAAAAGAAAAAAGTGATCAGTGCGGCGCTTGTGGTTTCCATGCTCGCAGCGGCCATTCTTCCGGGCTGCGGCTCAGATGAGAACAGCGGGAAGACGGAGATCGAGATCCTGCAGTATAAGCCGGAAGCTGCATCGTATTTTGATCAGGTGGAGGAGGCGTTTAACGCTTCCCATGATGATATCCATCTGACCATCAGTTCTCCGAATGATGCCAGCACGATCATGAGGACCCGGTTTGTCAGAGAGGATTACCCAGACATCATCGGCATAGGGGGGGACATCAATTATTCTTATTATGTAGATGCGGATATCCTGGCGGACGTATCGGATTATCCGGGACTGGCTGACATCAAGCAGTCATATATCGATATCCTGGAGGGGCTTGAGATCACGCCGGCGGACGGAACTTACGGCGTCCCCTACGTGGCAAACGCGGCGGGAATCCTCTACAACAGAGATATGTTTGAGGAACATGGATGGGAGATCCCCGAGACGTGGGACGAACTTATTGCCCTCTGCGAGGAGATTCAGTCGGAAGGTATCCTGCCGTTCTATTTCGGATTCCGGGACACATGGACCTGCCTTGCACCGTGGAACTCTCTGGCGGTAGACCTTGCGCCGGCTGATACCTGCAAGCAGGTCAATGCGGGTGAGACGACATTTATGGATGAATACCGGGAGACGGCGGAGAAATGCCTGGAACTGGTAAGCTACGGCCCGGAGGATCCGTTCGCCTATGGGTACAACGATGCATGTACTGCGTTCGCTAATGGAGAGTCCGCAATGTATCCCATCGGAAGTTACGCGGTACCGCAGATCCTTTCTGTAAACCCGGAGATGAACATAGACTCTTTTGTGACGCCGGGTAATGACGACGCCGCAAAGAACACGCTGAATTCGGGCGTTGACCTGATGTTTGCCGTGACGGCTGCATGTGAAAACAAGGAAGCGGCATATGAAGTGCTCGATTTCCTCCTGAAGGATGAAAATATCCAGAACTATATTGACGATCAGAATGCGGTTCCCTGCAAAGAGGGAGACTTCGAGCTTGCGCCGATGCTGGACGGTATGAAACCGTTTATTGAGTCCGGCAATATGACAGACTATCAGGATCACTATTATCCGTCGGAGATGGCGGTGGACGCGCAGATCCAGACATTCCTTATCAATAAGGATGTGGACGCATTCCTCACGAAGTTTGACAAAGACTGGCAGAGATATAACAGAGATATCATCCGTACAGTTCAGGAATATAATGAAGAGCATGGAAACGCGGAGTAGGAAAGGAGCTGGGTTAAATTATGAAAAAAGTAAATGA
>JAHZHF010000102.1:3763-9499 GCA_019420405.1 Clostridiales bacterium | reverse complement strand
CGGTACTTTAAGTTTCACTAATGCCCTTCCGAAGGCGCCCCTCGCCATCCTCCATTCCCGCAGAATCTTTGTCGAAATAGGGCTGTTTTCTGAGCTTTTTCAAGACGGAAGTTAATGAACTAAATAGCTGTAATACGAAATAACATCTATTGCTGTTTTGCTTGACTTTTTACCAGGTCATTGTTAGTATTATTTTAACAGTATCACGGTACAGGGTCGAGGAAGACAAAACCAGATTTTCGAGTTATAAAGTCTGACTTTATGCTTCGGGATTCTGGTTTTTTTATCCGAAAAAAGCTCTGCGGGCTTGCGTTTCGGATAAAAAAGTCCTCCGGACAGGAGCGCACTTGCGCGAAGTGGAAACTTGTCGCTAAAGCGACCGCGCTCGGCGCGAGAGTTCCGCAAGCGGAACTCTTTGTTCCTACCTGTTCTGTGATAGGATTATTGGTGAGGAGGAATGGTAACATGAGGATCTATGAAGTGAAGGACTATCAGGAGATGAGCCGGAAAGCCGCGAATATTCTGGCGGCGCAGGTGATATTGAAACCGGACTGCGTTCTGGGACTGGCTACGGGATCCACGCCGATCGGTACATACGATGCGCTGGTTGAGAAGTATGAGAACGGCGATCTTGATTTTTCGGAAGTTAAGACAGTGAATCTGGATGAGTATAAGGGGCTTACGAAAGAGAATGATCAGAGCTATTACTATTTTATGCATGAGCATCTGTTCGACCGTGTGAATATTGACCCGGCGAATACGAATGTGCCGGATGGAACGGAGCCGGATGCGGCGAAGGAGTGCGAGCGGTATGAGGCGCTGATTGCATCCATGGGCGGCGTAGATATCCAGCTGCTCGGCCTGGGACGCAACGGTCATATCGGATTTAATGAGCCGGCAGACCATTTCGCGCAGAAGACCCACTGTGTGGATCTGACAGAGAGCACGATTGAGGCGAACAAACGGTTTTTTGCTTCGGCGGATGATGTCCCGAGACAGGCGTATACGATGGGAATCGGTACGATCATGAAAGCGAAGAAGATCCTCCTGATTGTAAATGGCGAAGATAAGGCAGACGCGCTGGCTAAAGTGCTCTGCGGTCCGGTGACACCGGAAGTTCAGGGATCTATCCTGCAGCTTCACGATGATGTTGTGGTCATTGCGGACAGCGCGGCAATGTCTAAGATTTCACGCTGATATTCGGAGAGAGGAAAGGGCGATGTCGTATCTTCTGGAAGTGTGTGTGGACAGTGTACAGTCGGCGGTTGCGGCGCGTGAAGGCGGTGCGGACCGGGTAGAACTGTGTTCGGCGCTGGTAATCGGAGGTCTTTCGCCGTCGCCGTCTCTGATGCGTCAGGTGAAATATTATACCGGGCTTCCGGTCCGGGTTCTGCTTCGGCCGAGATTTGGAGACTTCTGCTATGATGAATACGAGCTGCAGTCTCTGAGGGAAGAGGCGGAGATGTTCCGCGATTTGGGGGCAGACGGGATTGTAACCGGAGTGCTTGCGCCAGATGGTTCTCTGGATGTGGAGGAGATGCAGAAGCTCAAAGAGGCGGCCGGAGATATGAAATTTACGCTGCACCGTGCGTTTGATGTGTGCAGAGACCCGTTTGAAACGATGGAGCAGTGTGCTGCGCTTGGAATTGATACGATCCTGACGAGCGGCCAGAAAAGTTCCGCCTGGGAAGGGAGAGAGCTTCTTGGAAGCCTTGTGGAGAAGGCGGACGGGGGGATTGATATTCTGGCCGGAGCCGGCGTGGACGACAGTGCGATAGAAAGCCTGGCGGCAGAGACGAAAGTCAGATCATTCCATATGTCCGGGAAGACAGTGCTGGACAGCCGCATGGAGTTCCGCCGGGAAGGAGTTCCCATGGGGATCCCCGGATTCAGTGAATTTGAGATCTGGCAGACCGATGCGGAAAAGGTGAAAAGAGCGAGGAGAGTACTTGACAAACTTGCGGACATGGGCTAAGATAAGCCACATATGATACAGGCTTTGAAGGGAAGAAGTAACAGGGCACCGGACATACAGAAAGCTGCCGGCTGATGAGAGGCGCATGATATGGACTCTGTGAATACATCCCGGAGCTTCGCACCGAAAGGACTTCTGAGAAGGTGATAAGTCCCGGTAGGCTGTGACGGACTGGTGTACGTTAACGCACCGAAGAGGCCGGAGGGAAGATCTTCCGGTGAATTAAGGTGGTACCACGAAAAAGATTCGTCCTTATTGCGAAAGCGATAAGGACGTTTTTTTAACACAAACATGGATCAAAGGAGAAATAAGATGGGTATTTATGAGGAACTTCAGGCGAGAGGACTGATCGCCCAGGTGACGGATGAGGAACGGATTCGCGACCTTGTGAACAACGGGAAAGCGGTGTTCTATATCGGATTTGACCCGACGGCTGACAGCCTTCATGTCGGACACTTTATGGCGCTCTGCCTGATGAAGAGACTGCAGGAAGCGGGTAACAAGCCGATCGCACTGATCGGAGGGGGAACCGGATACATCGGAGATCCGTCCGGAAGGACTGACATGAGGAGTATGATGACACCGGAGCAGATCCAGCACAACTGCGACTGCTTCAAAAAGCAGATGAGCAAGTTCATTGACTTCTCAGAAGGGAAGGCTATGATGGTGAATAATGCGGACTGGCTTCTCGATCTGAATTATGTGGAGCTGCTTCGCGAGGTTGGGCCTCATTTTTCCGTAAACCGTATGCTGACGGCCGAGTGTTACAAGCAGAGGATGGAGAAAGGATTAAGTTTCCTTGAATTTAACTATATGATTATGCAGGCGTATGATTTCTATGCATTGTTCCAGAAGTATGGATGTAACATGCAGTTTGGCGGCGATGACCAGTGGAGCAACATGCTGGCCGGAACGGAGCTGATCCGCAGAAAGCTGGGCGAGGATGCAGGCGCCATGACAATCACGCTTCTTCTGAATTCTGAGGGGAAGAAGATGGGAAAAACTCAGTCCGGAGCTGTGTGGCTGGATGAGAATAAGACGTCTCCGTTTGAGTTCTATCAGTACTGGAGAAATGTGGCGGACGCGGATGTGCTCAAGTGTATCCGTATGCTGACATTCCTTCCGCTGGAGGAGATCGACAAGATGGATTCCTGGGAGGGCGCGCAGCTCAATACAGCGAAAGAGATCCTTGCCTATGAGCTGACGAAGCTGGTGCACGGTGAGGAAGAGGCGAAGAAAGCGCAGGAGAGTGCAAGAGCACTGTTCAGCCAGGGAAATGCGGCAGAGATGCCGACAACAGAACTCTCTGATGAGGATTTCACAGATGGAAATATCGATATCATCAGCATGCTTGTGAAAGCCGGACTGGTATCTTCCAGATCTGAGGGAAGACGTGCGGTAGAGCAGGGCGGAACTTCCGTGGACGGAGAGAAAGTGACGGATGTGAAGACTGTCTTCGCAAAAGATGCATTTGCCGGAGATGGACTGATTTTGAAAAAAGGAAAGAAGAAATTCCACAGACTGACAGTGAAATAGAAAATTTTAACGCAAGGGGGCAGGAATCTTGGAATCCTGTCCCCTGTTTTCAAATAGAAGGTATGTGGAAAATCAACCAGGAAAATGAACCGGGAGGATGAACTATGAGTATGAATCAGACGCCGATGTCAGAAAGGGTGCATATCGGATTTTTTGGGAGACGCAACGCGGGCAAGTCGAGTGTTATGAATGCGGTGACAGGGCAGGATCTGGCCGTTGTTTCTGACGTAAAGGGGACGACCACTGATCCTGTATATAAATCTATGGAGCTGCTTCCGCTGGGGCCGGTAGTGATGATGGATACCCCGGGGATAGATGATGAGGGCGAGCTGGGGAGCCTGAGAGTGAAGAAGAGCTATCAGGTGCTGAATAAGACGGATGTGGCTGTGCTGGTGATCGACGGAAGTGTTGGCGCGTCTCCGGAAGATGCGGCTGTGCTCGACCGGATCAGAAAGAAAGGTATTCCGTTTGTAACTGTTATTAATAAGAAGGAACTCATGCGTCCGGAGGCGGAAGCTGGTGTGAAGGATGCGCTGATGCTTGAAGATTCCCAGCTGATATCCGTGAGCGCGGCAGAGGGGGACGGGATTTGTGGCTTGAAGGAAAAGATCGCTGAGATTGCGCGAGCAGAAGAGCCGGAGAAGTATCTGGTTCGGGATCTCCTTGAGAAAGGAGATGTGGCGGTGCTCGTAGTTCCCATTGATTCTGCCGCTCCGAAGGGCAGATTGATCCTGCCCCAGCAGCAGACGATCCGGGACATTCTCGAGGCGGGAGCGGTTTCTGTTGTTGTAAGGGAAAAGGAACTGAAAGAGGCTCTTTCAAAACTTGCCTCAAAGCCTAAGATGGTGATTACAGACAGTCAGGCTTTTGCGCAAGTTGCAAAAGACACCCCGAATGACGTACTGCTGACTTCCTTTTCTATATTAATGGCGCGCTATAAAGGAAATCTGGAGCAGGCGGTGCGAGGTGTGACTGCGCTGGATCATTTGAAAGATGGTGATACCGTGCTGATCAGCGAAGGGTGCACCCACCACAGGCAGTGTGATGATATCGGAACAGTGAAGATCCCCCGCTGGATCAGAGAATATACGGGGAAAGAGATCCGGATTGAGACAACCTCCGGAACAGAGTTCCCGGATGATCTGACAAAGTATAAACTGATCATTCACTGCGGCGGATGTATGCTGAACGAGCGGGAGATGAAATACCGCTTAAGCTGCGCGGAGGATCAGGGCGTGCCGATGACAAACTATGGGATAATGATCGCGTATGTGAAAGGAATATTGAAGCGGAGCGTGCAGGTGTTTCCGGAGATATATGAGTTGCTGCAATAATGCTTCAGTGTGAACAGTGTGCTGAACAGATCAGTGTCCCGAATCTTGAGATCCTGCCGCCTTTTTGTTATATTATAAGGCAGAAATCTATGAGGAGAGTGAGCAGCATATGACGGTAGAGATGGTGCTGGAAAAGGTGAAAGAACTATGTGAAGCGCATGGCGCATCAGAGGTTATTTTATATGGTTCCCGCGCAAAGGGGACTGCATTGGAACGAAGCGATATAGATGTTGCTGTGGCTGGAGTACGGGAATTTGATGTTCTCGAAGAGGAGATAGAGGAAATACCTACATTATATACAGTGGATCTTCTTGACCTGGACACGTGCGGGAATGAACTGTTATTGGAGGATATTAGAAAGTATGGACGAAAAATTTAGGAAAAGATGGGAATCATTTCAAAGATCTCTGGATGCTTTGGCAGAGGCGCGTCAAAGAGATATGTCGGATTCTTTTGTGCTCAGCGGCACAAGCGCAAAGTTCAGCATTAAAAATTATCGGTGAATATATAGATCGTTTGTATGCTTTTAAAGAGAATGTACAAACCCTGCTTCGCGATTGAAGTGCAGATGAAATTGTACTTAAAAAAATACAATATTTTTGAAAAACCACTTGAAATAGATGGAATGATTCGCTATACTGAAAAAGCTGTGACATGATAGCAATGAAGCGTGAGGTTGCTGCCGGAGCAAAATAATAAGCGACGGCGGGTTTTCCGTGGAGCGAATGTCAAGTTAGAAAACTGGCGACAAGTCACTGTACGAATCACAACAGCATTCCGTTTTTGCGCGCAGAATTATATTGCGGCATGAGTTGAAAGAACGGGAGCGCCGTGGATGTTTCTCACGACACACACGGGAGAGTGTACAGTCACCGCTTGTCGTACTGAAGT
>JAHZHF010000102.1:0-3566 GCA_019420405.1 Clostridiales bacterium | reverse complement strand
CAGAGAGCAGTTCGAGCAGAGAACTCATAAAAGACTGATCGATATCATCACACCGACACAGAAGACGGTTGATGCACTTTCCAGACTGGAAATGCCGGCTGGTGTGTACATTGATATCAAAATGAAGTCCAAATAAGACGGACAGCTACATTATTAAACAGTAACGTCCTAACATTTAGGATGAGCGCGAAAGCGTTCCGCTGTAAATCACAGGAGGTAATCATAATGAAGAAAGCTATCTTAGCTACAAAGGTTGGAATGACTCAGATCTTCAATAATGAAGATGGTGTCCTGATTCCGGTAACAGTTCTGCAGGCTGGCCCGTGCTATGTAACACAGGTTAAAACTGTTGAGAACGACGGCTACAGCGCTGTACAGGTTGGATTTGTTGACAAGAAAGAGAAGATTGTCACAAAGGACAACAGCGGCAAGAAGGCAGTTGCACACAGAAATGGTGTGACAAAGGCTGAGAAAGGCCACTTTGACAAAGCAGGCGTATCCGGAAAGAGATATGTAAAAGAGTTCAGATTTGACAATGCAGAGGAATATGCACTGGCGCAGGAGATCAAGGCTGATATCTTCGCAGAAGGTGACCACATCGATGCGACAGCAATCTCCAAAGGTAAAGGATTCCAGGGCGCAATCAAGCGTCACGGCCAGAGCAGAGGACCTATGACTCATGGTTCCAAGTTCCATCGTCACGCTGGTTCTAACGGTGCTGCATCTGATCCGAGCAAGGTATTCAAAGGAAAGAAGATGCCTGGACAGATGGGTAACAAGAAGATCACAGTTCAGAATCTCGAGGTTGTAAGAGTTGATGCTGAGAATAATCTTCTCCTTGTAAAAGGTTCTGTTCCGGGACCGAAGAAGTGTCTCGTAACGATCAAAGAATCCGTTAAGGGATGCTAGGCGGACATTAAGAAAGGAGGAACACAAACATGGCAAAAGTATCTGTTTATAATATCGAAGGCAAAGAAGTTGATACTATCGAACTGAACGATGCTGTATTCGGTGTTGAGGTAAACGAGCACCTGGTACACATGGCAGTTGTAAATCAGCTTGCAAATAATCGTCAGGGAACACAGAAAGCCAAGACACGTTCTGAGGTTTCCGGCGGCGGAAGAAAACCGTGGAGACAGAAAGGAACAGGTCACGCAAGACAGGGTTCAACAAGAGCTCCGCAGTGGACAGGCGGCGGCGTAGTATTCGCTCCGGTTCCGAGAGACTACTCATTCAAGATGAATAAGAAAGAGAAGAGAGCGGCTCTGAAATCAGCGCTTACTTCCAGAGTAGAAGAGAACAAATTTATCGTAGTTGATGAGATCAAGTTTGACGAGATTAAGACAAAGAACTTCCAGAACGTTCTGAACAACCTGAACGTAAACAAGGCTCTTGTAGTACTGGAAGACGGAAACACAAACGTAGAGATTTCTGCAAGGAATATCCCGGATGTTAAGACAGCTCGCACAAACACGATCAACGTATATGACGTCCTGAAATACAACACAGTTATCGCAACGAAAGCTGCTGTTGCTGCAATCGAGGAGGTGTACGCATAATGGCAAACGTTCAGTATTATGATGTAATCCTTAAACCGGTTATCACAGAGAAAAGCATGGATCTGATGGCTGACAAGAAATATACATTCCTTGTACACACAGAGGCTACAAAGAATCAGATCAAAGAGGCTGTTGAGAAAATGTTCGAGGGAACAAAGGTAAAGAGTGTCAACACAATGAATCTTGAAGGTAAGAACAAGAGACGTGGTATGACATTCGGAAAGACAGCTAAGACAAAGAAAGCAATCGTACAGCTTACAGAGGATAGCAAAGATATCGAGATCTTTGAGGGTCTGTAAGCACTGAACACTTGGCGAAGCCAAGCGTCAGTGCAGGCTGAGTCTAGTGAGAAGGCTGCTCCCAAGCGTTAGTGAACCCGAGCCCGAGGCGAAGGGTGAGCTTAGGCGCACGGAGCCTGAGATCCTTTGATGAGACTTCATCAATCTAAACGGTGCAATTCCGTGAAACGAATAATTAGAGCAAACGAAAGGAGAGACAGTAATGGGAATCAAAACATATAACCCATATACACCTTCCAGAAGACAGATGACAGGTTCTGATTTCTCTGAGATCACAAAGAAGACTCCTGAGAAATCCCTCCTGGATTCCAAGAAAAGACAGGCTGGCCGCAACGCACAGGGTAAAATCACAGTAAGACACCGTGGCGGCGGAGCTAAGAAGAAATATAGAATCGTAGATTTCAAGAGAAGAAAAGACGGAATTCCGGCAAAGGTAGTCGGTATCGAGTATGATCCGAACAGAAGCGCCAACATCGCACTGATCTGCTATGCAGACGGCGAGAAGGCATACATCCTTGCTCCGGAAGGATTAAAAGACGGCATGACAGTAATGAACGGTGCCGACGCTGAGGTTAGAGTAGGAAACTGCCTGCCGCTTTCAGAGATCCCGGTTGGTACTCAGGTACACAACATCGAGCTTTACCCGGGAAGAGGCGGACAGCTCGTAAGAAGCGCAGGAAACAGCGCGCAGCTCATGGCTAAAGAAGGGAAATATGCAACCTTAAGACTTCCGTCAGGTGAGATGAGAATGGTTCCGATCGTATGCCGCGCATCTGTTGGTGTTGTGGGCAACGGAGAGCACAACCTGATCAACGTTGGAAAAGCAGGACGTAAGCGTCACATGGGTATCCGCCCGACAGTGCGTGGTTCTGTTATGAACCCGAACGACCATCCGCACGGTGGTGGTGAAGGCAAGACTGGTATTGGACGCCCGGGTCCGTGTACACCGTGGGGCAAGCCGGCACTTGGACTTAAGACACGTAAGAAGAAAAAAGCTTCCAACAAGCTGATCGTAAGAAGAAGAGACGGAAAAGCGATTAAATAATTAGATTCACAAGGAGGTTAGAACCTATGGCTCGCTCACTGAAAAAAGGACCATTTGCAGACGAACACTTACTGAAAAAAGTGGATGCTATGAATGCATCAGGCGATAAATCAGTTATTAAGACATGGTCACGCCGTTCTACAATCTTCCCGTCATTTGTAGGCCACACATTCGCCGTACATGATGGAAGAAGACATGTACCGGTATACGTTACAGAGGATATGGTAGGCCACAAGCTCGGTGAGTTCGTTGCAACAAGAACTTACAGAGGCCACGGAAAAGACGAGAAGAAGTCAAAAGTAAGATAAATTCATACATTTTGAAAGGAGGGTTCATCCATGGCAAAAGGACATAGATCCCAGATCAAGAGAGAGAGAAACGAGCAGAGAGATACAAGACCTTCAGCTAAGATTTCTTACGCAAGAGTATCTGTTCAGAAGGCATGTTTCGTTCTTGATGCCATCAGAGGTAAGGATGTAACAACAGCACTCGGTATCTTAGCTTACAACCCGAGATATGCTTCAACAGTGATAGAGAAACTGCTTAAATCAGCGATCGCAAACGCTGAGAACAACAACGGTATGAGCGCAGAGAACCTTTATATTGAGGAGTGCTACGCAAATAAAGGACCGACAATGAAGAGAATCAGACCGAGAGCACAGG
>JAHZHF010000101.1 GCA_019420405.1 Clostridiales bacterium | reverse complement strand
AATAGGAACTTCCCATTCTCTTTAACATTTTTGTAACTTTATAAGTTTAACCTGTATTTAGCGCCGCTCAATTAAACCACGCCACAATCAGATCCACCATCCGATCATAGCTCTTCACCCCGTCCGCCTGTCCGTTCGCTTTCAGATAGGTGTCATTGATCTTGTCTGCCGTCTCTGAGATCGCGCCCTCGTAACTGTCCCAGAACTCGTTGTTAGCCGTAAGATCCGGCTGGACAGCCGCATCCAGCGTCACCCGCACCTCGGCCCAGCTCTCATAATCCGCGCGGTACAGAGCATTCATACAATACACCCACGCGGACAGGTATCCACTGTACTGAAAATCCATTCTCTCCGAACCGATACAGGCCAGAAAGGCAATAAAATTCGCCTCCTGCTCCTGCATAAATCCTCTCAGATGCGAGAGTTCATGACAGGTGGTAAAGGGAATATTATACGCAGTCATATCCCCGTTGTAATTCGCCTCAACCGTAAAAGGCGAATAGATCCCGGTCAGACTCTGGTAGGATAAAAACTCCGAGACAATCAGCTTTTTCGGCTGTGGATAATAGCCTTTCAGTGACGAATATTCATCTGCCAGGGTGCGCATCGCGTCCGCCGCTCCTTCTCCTTCCGGTCCGTCCAGCTCCATGACTCCTGCCTCATTCCTTAAGACTTCACCTGACAGGGCGTTCACCTCGTCTGTCAGCCAGAAGCATACCTCCTGCAACTCTTCCACGGTATAATCGTATGTAACAATCCCCTCCTCTTCCGAAAAGGATTTCCGATGGTAATTCACCCCACAGCAAACAGTATAGAGAAAGGCAAGTATCCCTGCCGCCAGCAGAACGCCGGATATCCAAGAGGCGATGATTCCCGCCGAGGAAGCGCGCGCAGCCCTCACGATCATACGAGCCAGTGTGATTACAAATAGAATCAGCAGCAGATACAGCAGAAGCTCAGCCAGTGAAAATGAAAACACGCCGCTGATATGTCCGATAACCGTAACCAGCACGGGATAAATATAAGTGGAGTGCCACTCTGCATACTCCGGATTCTGCGCGGCGAGGATCATCAGAGCCGCACTTAAAACAAGCAGGAACGCCGCTGCCGCAAGCCGGTATTTTGTAGATATTTCTCCCCTGGTTTTCTCTCTTCTTTCTCTGGTTTTTTTCCAGAATTGTCTTTTCATCAAGTGTATCCTGCCTCTCCTTATGATGCCGTAAGCCGGCTGCTTCTGATAACGGAGCATCCGTCTTCCGCTCTATCTTACCACACTTGCCCGCTGTATTTCTATCACCCTTTTCCTGCGTTTCTCTTTATAAATGCTTCCGCGTTTCCACAGAGAATCTTATCTGTCAGTTCCGCACCGAGCCCGGCTGCCTCCATGTATCGTTTCAGTTCCGGGATTGATTCCACTCCTGTGATCCCTGGAGGGAACTGCCCGCTGCATCCGTCGAAGTCTGCCCCCAGTGCAAGTACATTTTCCCCGCCCATGGACAAAACAGCATCCACATGGCGAAGTACCCCTTCGATTCCTGAGTACTCCCCCACAAACGGAGCGAAAAAATTCATGCCGATCAGCCCCTTTCTGCGGATGATCTCGCGGATCAGCGAATCCGGAAGATTCCTCGGATGCGCGCACACAGATCTGACATTGGAATGGGACGCTATCACAGGGGCCTCCGTGATGGAAAAGAGATCTTCCGCCCCCTGGTCCGAAAGGTGGGAAATATCCAGGATGATTCCCTGGTCAGCCAACACCCTGACCAGCTCCCTTCCCCTTTTCGTAAGTCCTCTTCCCGCGGGATCTATTCCCGGACCGGGCGCAGCTCCGCACGCGAATTCGTTCTCATAGTTCCATGTCAGCATGGCAAAAGAAAATCCCAGCTCTTTCAGCCGTGTCGAATATTTTCCCGCAATGGAAACATCCTCCAGAGAAAGAAAGGCTGCCGCCTTTCCGGCGCGGTGCGCTTCTTCCATATCATCGGCCGTCCTGCACCAGCAAATCCGGCTGTCCGCCTCTCCAAGAAGAGCCGCCGCCCTCTCGTAAAGCCGCAGAAATTCCTCCTCAGGAGCGGTTTCATCCATCTCTTTCCGGTTCTTCCATATAGCAAAAATCTGTGTATATGTATCCGCAAATTTCTGTACCCTGTTCAGATCCAGATCGCACGTATTGCTGCTAAGGTTCTCATTCTCATTTCTGATTTCCGTCAGAGTATCTGCATGACAGTCAAAATATCTCATTTTATGCCCTCCTTTCAGCAGAAAGAGTAATCGTCCAGCCCTCGTCATTCTCAACTATATTCGGAGCGAAATTATTTTATGCGGCGTGCACCTCCCGCCCGGAGGGCTTTTATTTAAAAGGGAACGGAGTTTCCTATTTCCGCTTCGCTTTTTTCACAGCGCTTCAGCAGCACCGAAAACACAAGCATTATCGCCAGTGCAGCAAGGGAGCACATCATCCCGCCGCGGATTCCGATCCGCTCGGCAACAGCCCCGGTAATATATGGCATCAGAATTGCACCAATCCCGCCCACCGGAAGCAGCACTCCTACGCTTGCATTGCTCATCGAACTGTTCGCTCTGGCGATCACTGTCGGATACGCACCGGAAATCGAAAGTCCGAACAAAAATAACGTAACCAGAGCCAGAACTCCATTCGATGAAAACAGCATCAGAAGATAAGTAACCAGGGAGGCTGCGCTCATCAAAGTCAGAGAATACAGCCGGCTCGCAGACGGAATCACAAACGCAAGCGCAAGCCGCCCCACCAGCATGGCCGTCCAGATCACTGTCACCGTCAGCTCACTGAATACTCCTGTCAGAATCCCCTGGTCTTTAAAGTATGTCACCAGCCATCCTGTCACACTGATCTCCGCGCACTGCTGCCCGAACAGAAAAGCTGCGGAATACCAGAAGTGGCGGTCTCTTAAAAAAGCTGTATCGCTCTTCTCCCTGGCAGCCGACGGCGTCGTATCCAGCCGCATGGAATAAAAGAGCAGCCAGACAACACATCCTCCCGCCGCGAGAATGAGAAGGGGCAGCCGCCAGTTCACTGACCTGCTGGCCAGATATACAACCGGAGCAGCCAGGCTTCCCGCCGCGAAGAGCGCGTTCAGCAGATTGACTGTTCCCGTTCTGTCGGCAGACGCCGCTCCTGCGGCAACTGTAGCATTGTTAAGGCTAGTTCCCTTCCCGAATCCCACCAGGAGAAATCCCAGAAGCAGAAACGGCCTGAATCCGGAGATGAGCATCAGCACATATCCTAACATGGAGCCGAGGGACAGAATCAAAACCGTTCTCCTCACTCCCAGAAAACGGGGAAGAAAACCGCACAGCAGCGCTGCCGCCAGATTCCCCACGCTCAGGAAAGCCAGCAAAAGCCCTGAAAAATCATACGAGAGGCCATACTGTTCCCGCAAAAGCGGAAGAACCACGCTGGCACTTGATGCTCCCAGGCCGGTAAACATCATGACAAGAGATGCATTGCGGATAATTTTAGAATTCGTCATTTGTCAGGTACTCCTTATTACAGATCAATTTTCGTTAGAAACCAGCCTTCTGCGGCTTCCATCTTTTCTCAGAAGATTCGACAGGTAGTCCTTCTTCTCTTTCTCCCGGATTTCCTCCCGGCTCTTATCTTCCTTCATATTCATAACCAGCATCTGAAGCCTGTTTTCAATATTTGCGAAGCTGACGTCAGGATCATAGTCCAGAGGCAGGATCTGAGCGTCAGGATATACTTCTTTCAGCTTCTTTGAGATACCTCTTCCCACCACATGGTTGGGAAGGCATCCGAAAGGCTGGAGAATTACGAAAGCCCTGCATCCCTCTTTCGCGTGATGGAGGATCTCCGCCGGGATCAGTACACCCTCGCCCGCATCAAATGTATGATGAATGATCGGATCGCTCTCTCTGACCAGATCCTGCATCCGGCAGGCCGGACGGTACAGGGGATGACTTTTTGCGATCCTGTCTGTCACATCATGGGCCAGATTGAAAATTTGATCCGCAGTAAAGAACCACGCCTTTTTCACAACACCGCGTTTTACACGGTATTCCTGAATCTGCTTATCCTGATAGAAGTAAGTCTTCCGTATCACATCCGTCATCCGGGCCTCGATGATCTCAAATCCGTTCTGTTCCAGATATCTCTCAATATCATGGTTTGCGCCCGGGTGGAAGTTTAAGAGGTATTCTCCTACAATCAGCACACGCGGTTTCCTGATGCTTCGGTCATAAGGCACCTCTTTCATGATCTCCACCGCCTGTTTAAATCCCCTTCTCGCCCCGGGCAGTCCAGCCTGTTCCATCCCGTCGATCAGGGCGTCCATGGCCTTTTCAAAGGCAGCGTCCGCCGATCCTTTCTCCAGCTCATAGGGACGTATCTTCCTCAGAAGCTCCTCCAGCACGTCGATCATGGGCATGGCAAATGCAATGAGGATCGAAGCCGGCAGGTTCAGCCGGAATCCGGGATGAAGATTATGAGAATCCTCGTCGTCATTTGTCAGAATCGGCACCTCTGCGTATCCGGCGTCATCCAGCGCCTTTCTAAGCAGGGAACTGTAGTGGGTCAGCCGGCAGTCGCCGATGTATTTTGCCATCCCGATCGCAGTTTTCTTCGGATCATATTTCCCGCTTTCCAGCGCCGCGAGCGCCTCGCCGATCACGATCTGTGCGGGGAAGCAGATATCGTTATGTACATACTTCTTTCCGAGACGGATAGCTTCCTCTCTCCCCACTTCAAGCGGCACCGCGCGCACTCCCTGGCTTCGGAAAGCCGCCGTCATCACACGGCAGAATGCGTGGGATGTATTCGGAACGATCACCGTTCTCTCCACCCTGTCCCTCTTCCTATATTTCACCGGATACGGGTCCTGAAGTTCGCGTACCGCCGCAGTTTTTCCTCTCTGGCGCTTCATCTCCACAGTCTCTAAAAACGACCGTACTCTGATCCTGAGCGGTCCCTGGATATCACTCTCATCCACTTTCAGAACAAGCGGCGTTTTCCCTGAGATCTCTTTCATCATCCGGATAATCTCGTCGGAAAGGTATGCGTCATGCCCGCAGCCGAAACTCACAAGCTGTACATACTCCAGAGCATCGTTTCCGGCTGCCTCTATGGCGCCTGAGAGCATCCTTGCATGGTAATTGTTCACAATATCCAGACGGCTTTTGCTCAGATCCGTCACGTTCTCTCCCGGAAGAGAATCCACCGTAAGCACCGGAATCCCGAAGCCCGCTCTGTATCACGCCGCGGGATCTGGAATGTCTCCGACATATACCGGACAAGCTGACGCTTCTTATCTTCCTGAGTATACCAGTGGAAGAGGGGCGCGTCATAAGGAACCGCCCACTGCTCTTCGGGATGATCCGAATTCCGGATCACCAGAGGATATCCTTTCACCACCGCGCACATGGACTGGCTCGTCTTTTCCATATTCTCTGACGGAACTGTCGTAATGACGGGCATAAAGATTCGGTCCACCTTCTTTTCCACCAGGTTTCGTATATGTCCGTGCGCCAGTTTCGCCGGGAAGCATACGGTATCCGACGTCACGGCCGCCAGAAAGGTGCTGTCTCCCAGAAAGAGAGAACTCTGGGAAGGCCGATCGTTATCCCTTTCTCCGGCATCAGCTGGGGGTGTTCATATTTCTGGAACAAAAGCTTTTCTCGGATTCGGAACAGATTCGGAACTTCGCTTTCTTTCCGGTTCTTCTCCTTTAACTGCTCCCTTACTTTTTCATCTTTCGGATCTCCCAGAATCTCCCCCCGCTCACAGCGGTTGTTCGTGATCCAGGACTGCCCGTTTGAGAACCTGAGTATCGTTCTCTTACAGTGGTTGCTGCAGAACGGGCAGGGCATATTCGCTTCCTGCTGATAAGAAAAGCCGTCCAGATCATCCAGATCAATAAACCTGTGCTCCACAGGTGCTTTCTCATACTGCGCCTTCGCGGTCAGCGCAGCGCCTATGGCTCCCATAAGTCCCGGGTACGGCGCACGGGTAACCTCCTTGCCGATGTACTCCTCCAGCGCCCGAAGAACCGCATCGTTTTCAAATGTTCCACCCTGTACTACGATCTTATCCCCAAGGGAATCCACATTCGACAGACGCACAACCTTGGTAAATACATTCTCAATGATCGAGCGGCAAAGTCCCGCTATAATGTCTTCCGCAAGTCTTCCGTTTCTCTGCTCCGTAATAATGCTGCTGTTCATAAACACTGTACAGCGGCTGCCCAGGACTGCCGGATGCCGCGACGCGAACGCCGCCTCCGCAATCTTCTCCACCGGAATATGCAGGGAGGATGCGAAGTTTTCCAGAAACGATCCGCAGCCGGAGGAGCACGCCTCATTCACCAGAATATTGGTAATAATTCCGTTATCAATCCAGATCGCCTTCATATCCTGACCGCCGATATCCAGGATAAAGGATGCGTCCTTTACATATTTCTCGACTGCCCGGGCGTGTGCAACCGTCTCAACAGTATGATACTCCGCCTGGAACGCTTTTGCAAAAAGTATTTCTCCGTAGCCTGTGGTCCCCGCTGCGATAATATGAATCTTTCTGCCGGATTTCTTATACCGCTCCCGCATCCTGATCAGAGCCTGCTTCGCCACGTCCAGAGGATTCCCTTCATTTGACGCGTAGAAGCTGTCCAGGATCTCTTCCTCCTCTCCGATCAGAACAAACTTCGTCATCGTACTTCCGGAGTCAATCCCAAGATACGCATTTATCACCCGGTCTCCGGATTCACTCTGCTCTTTCAGGGCCGGAACGTCCGGTTTCCTGTGCCTTTCTTCAAATGCGCGACGCTCTTCCTCCGACTGAAAAAAGGGCGCAGCGTCTCCTGCTCCCTGTGCCGCAACAGTGTCCTTCTTCTCCGACAGTTCTTTCAGCAGTGCCTCTGCGGTACATCTCTTTCTGCCCTTCGGCATACTTTTCGCTGAAATCGCCGCCCCATAAGCCACCATCAATTCTGAGTGCGGCGGCCTTAAGATATCCTCTTCCGAGAGATGCAGCCTCTCGGCAAACACACGCACAAGAACCGGGTTGAACGTAAGAGGGCCGCCTTCAAACACCACCGGCGGTTTGATCTCAAGCCCCTGAGCCAGTCCTCCGATCGTCTGCTTGGCTATGGCGTGAAAAGCAGACAGAGCCAGATCCGCCTTGGCGATCCCTTGATTCAGCAGGGGCTGGATATCTGTCTTCGCATACACGCCGCACCTTCCGGAGATATCATAGACGCAGGTTCCCTTCCCGGCCAGCGCGTTAAACTCCTCAACCGGAACCTTTAAAACGGATGCAATTTCGTCCACAAAGGCTCCTGTTCCTCCCGCTCAGCTTCCGTTCATACGCATGTCGGACACAGTCAGCGCCCCTGATGTTTCATCCTTTCTGAAAAATATCATCTTGGCGTCCTGCCCGCCCAGCTCGATCGCGGTTCCGACCTCCGCATATTTGCTCTTAAGAGCCTCCGCATTGGCCGCAACTTCCTGGATAAAAGCCAGGTTCAGATGTTCGGCCGCCGGTTTCGCTCCGGAGCCGGTCAGAGCTGCCTGCAGCGTGCTGCCCGGAAATCTTTCTTTATGATCTTAAAAGCATTTTTCGTAGTTTGAATCTCAGGTTTTTCCTTCATCCCTTCATATGGCCGTCATGATTTTTTCCATTCCTGTACCGTAAGCTTCTATCAGATGAAGCCGATAAAATACATTTGCAAGATCCTGGTTCCTGCAAACAGAAATCCCCTCCATGATATCTTCCAGTTCAATTCCAGGCATCAGTCCGCCAATAGAAACAAACTCAATCCTATCTTCATAAATTCTGATAAACGCACTGGCACTAAACGAGTAATCACGATGGACAAGAAGATTTAAAAGGGATTCCCTCACCGCAATTTCCGGGTAATCCCTGACATCAATTCTTCGCAGCTTCTCTATCGTCGCACGGGTCTGATTACGGAAATCAATAAAATCATACACTTCATTCATCTGCTTCTTTAATGATCCGCTGAACTCCCGACGGTCTTTAAAAATTGTCTGATCCTTTCCCTGAAAAACAGCAGCCTTAATCGTGTGCACACACTGATCAGATAGAAGCAGGCCTAAATTAGTGTAAAGATTGTCCTGATCAATCAGCTTCAAATGTAAGTTCCTGATTTAAACTCCGCATCGCCTCAAATCGGTCTCCATCCGTTTCCTTGATCATACGGCGTATAGCCGTATCTGTAGCAGGCACAGAAGAATATCCCTGCCTGACATATACTCCTTCCGGGCGCATCCCCTACCATATTGCTAATCTGCAGAGATACTCTGTCAGGATCATCAAGTCCGATTACTTCTCCATCATCCCGAACACCTATATACAATCAGCCGCCGTTGCAGTTGGCAAAGACAATGATTTCTTTTTTGATTTCATCTACAACAATTTCTTTTAGTTCTACAGTCTCACTTTCTCGAAGAAGCCTACTGCCATCTCCTTTATTTTTTTCGATGGACATATTATAATAAATCGCGTCAATGTGCTTGACACGATTATAGCGCGATTTGACCTGATACTGCTATTATTCCTAAAAACTGCGCAAAATATAAGTATTCTATTCTAACATATCTAACCATACCATGACAGGATTGATACGATAAATAATAACATCCTGACAGCCACCGCAAAAAGTTTTTATCTTTTTAGCAAATCATCTATTTCATCCAAACTAATATCTGGTTTCTCCTGCTTCTCTTTCGTGTAATCACCGTATCCCATATCATACTGTTGGATAAACCTAACTGTTCCTACCGGACCAAGGGCATTTCTCAGCGCCTTGATTCCAATCATGCGAATTTCTTTTGGATTATTTAGATTAATATTCACCATTTTAAATCGCCTCCCACGCAAATCTTAATGGATTCATAACTTTTACTTTCAAATCAATTCTTGCGGCCATTTTTTCAAGTTTGTCATCTGTTGTCAGCATAACATCTGCTTCTGCTGCTTCCGCAGCAGCAATATGAAGACTGTCAAATGCTCTGATTTTTGATTGAGACATAATTTCCTGCGACCGTTTTTTTATTTCTTCTGTATACATAATACGCAGGTCAGCAACCTTATAAAGTTCTTTGACCCTTTCTCTTTTTACTATGTCGTGCATGCGGTCCATTTCAAGTTCTAAAATGTTGCTCCCTATAATACTGTATATACCTGATTGTCCCCGTTACAGTATTGTCAATATTGCTTCACTTTCCAAATGGATTCTCTCCTGCGTCTGATCGTCAAATGGACGATTATAGCAACAATTATCCAGATAGATTTTCATTTTCAGTCTATCCCTCCATTTTATGCAACCTTTGGTTTCCATGCATATTCAATATAAAATTATTTCTGAATAAATACATTATATATATTTATTTTACTTTGTCATTTTATTCAATTAGTTTTCAAATTTAGAAAAGCCCGTAAACATTAAATTTACGGGCTTTGTAAGCTCCCCCTGTTGGACTTGAACCAACGACACTTCGGTTAACAGCCGAATGCT
>JAHZHF010000100.1 GCA_019420405.1 Clostridiales bacterium | reverse complement strand
GTGTGAAAAGCATCTGAAGCCGTTTTTTTCAAAACATAAATATACCGTAATCTCCGCATGCTCTTTCGTGTTTGTGCTCTTCATATGGCAGCTCGTGACAGATATCCTTCATCTTGTCAGCCCGGTAATGCTTCCGAGCCCTACAACCATTGTGGAGACATTCTGGTATAAATTGTCCGGCGGAACCGTACCTGACGGCTCCAGCCTGATTCAGAATATCCTGTCCAGTCTCAAGATCGCTCTGGGCGGATATGTAGTAGGAGTTGTTATCGGAGTGCCGCTGGGCGTGGGAATGGCATGGAGCCGTCGGTTTGAGCTGGTAGCGAAACCGCTGTTTGACATCATCCGTCCGGTGCCCGCCCTGGCCTGGATTCCGCTGATGATTCTCTGGCTCGGAATCGTATACGCTTCCAAAGTCGGCATTATCTTTTTTGCTGCATTTATCAGTGCAACGGTAAATTCTTACACGGGAATCCGGCAGACCAGCCAGGTGCACCTGTGGGTTGGAAGGACATTCGGAGCTACGAACCGCCAGCTTTTGTTCAAGGTTGCTATCCCGACTGCACTTCCCATGATCTTTACAGGACTCCGTCTTGCCCTGGGATCCGCGTGGGTTGCGCTGGTAGCGGCAGAGATGCTCGCGGCGACAAGCGGACTTGGATATATGATTCAGATCTCCCGTCTCCTGGGACGCCCGGATGTGATCATCGTAGGTATGATTACAATCGGTTTTGTGGGACTTCTGCTTAATACTGTACTCGAGAAACTTCAGAAGAAATTTGTAAAGAGGGGGAAGAAAGCATGATTGATTCAACGACAAACAGCCGGTTTTCGACGAAACAGCTTATTGTGATATACACGATTATTTCCCTGGTGGGACTGCTCATAGTCTGGGAGCTTGTGGCAAGATTTACAAGCGCATCCATGTTCCTCCCCCCGGCGAGTGAAGTGCTTGCCGCTTTTGCCAGAAGCTTTGTAGAGCCCATCGGGCAGCATACGATGCTGGCGCATGTAGGCGTAAGCCTGTACCGCGTGGCTGTGGCATTCCTCTTTGCAACCGTCATCGGTATCGCTCTTGGAGTAGGAATGGGATATTCCAGAATGTTCGAAGCGATTTTTAAACCGATTTTTGAGTTCATCCGTCCGATCCCGCCGCTGGCATGGATCCCGCTTTCCATTCTCTGGTTCGGACTGAGCGATACAGGAAAATTCTTCATCATCTTCCTGGGATGCTTCTGTTTCATTACAGTAAATACATATGACGGAGCGAAAAACGTAGATCCTGAGCTGATCGGCGCTGCCCGCATGCTGGGCGCCAATGAGAAGCAGGTTTTCTTCAAGATTGTGCTTCCGTCTTCGGTTCCCTATATTTTCGCCGGTCTGCAGATCGCGGTGACAGCGGGCTGGAGCGCAGTGGTAGGAGCTGAAATGATTCAGTCGAACGAAGGAGTAGGCTGGGTAATTATCAGAGGAATGAGTACCGGAAATACAGTTCAGATCATGGTTGGTATCGTGGCGATCGGTATTGTCGGATTTGCCCTCGCAAACATCACAAGCGCATTGGAAAGGAGGCTGTGCTCATGGAACGCTCAGAAGGGAATGTAAAAACAAGGACTCCGGTGCTCGAGTGCCGGAATGTGGGACGCAGCTTTGACAGCTATGACGGCAGCGGAAAGAATGAAGTGCTTCGAGGCATGGATTTTGAAGTATATGAAAATGAGTTCCTGGTTCTGTTTGGAGCGGGCCAGTGCGGAAAAACTACTCTGCTTAACATCCTGGCGGGGCTGGATATGCCTACGGAAGGAGAAGTGCGCGCCCGCGGTCAGAAAGTGACAAGACCAGCCCCGGAGAGAGGGTTTGTCTATCAGAAAACGTCGCTGTTTCCATGGATGACTGTTGAAGATAATGTGGGATTCGGCCCCAAAGTACGTCATCTTCCGGAGCAGGAGGTACAGGAGCGTGTAAAGAAGTATCTGGACCTGGTTGGACTGACCGGATTTGAAAAGAGCTATCCGAACCAGCTTTCCGGAGGAATGAGACAGCGTGTCGGAATTGCCAGAGCGTACGCAAATGAGCCGGACATCATGCTGATGGACGAGCCTTTCGGACATCTGGATGCTCAGACGAGATACATGATGGAGGAAGAGCTCCAGAGAATCTGGCAGAAAGAGAAACGTACCGTTGTATTTGTTACTAATAATATCGAGGAGGCGCTTTTCCTTGCGGATCGGATTATCCTGTTGACGAACTGTCCGACTCATATCAAGGAGGAATACGAGATCAATATGCCGCATCCCCGCGACTATGTAGATCCTGAATTTTTACGTCTGCGCCAGCTCATCACTGACAATATGGATCTGACGCTGTAAGAGAGGAGAAATTGCCATGCAAGAGAAGAAACAGCCTAAAGTACAGGTGCGGAACCTGACGAAGAAGTTCGGAGACCTCCTTGTGCTGGATAATATTTCGTTCGATGTACAGGCCGGAGAATTCCTGTGTATTGTCGGCCCGACCGGCTGCGGCAAGACCACTTTCCTGAACAGCCTGACAAAGTTATATGAGCCGACCGCAGGAGAAATCCTTCTGGACGGGCAGCCTGTAGATCTGAAAAAGCAGAATATCGCCTATATTTTCCAGGAGTATTCCACAATGCCCTGGCTGACAGTGGAAGAAAATGTGGGATTCGGCCTGGACATAAAAGGCGTAGAAAAATCAAAGGCAGAAGCCCTTGTCAATGAATATCTCGACATCGTAGGGCTGACAAAATACCGCAAGTACTATCCGGACCAGCTTTCGGCCAGCATGCTGCAGCGTGTCGTAATCGCGAGAGCGTTCGCCACACAGCCGGATCTGCTCCTGATGGACGAGCCTTACGGTCAGCTGGACATTCAGTTGAGGTATCATCTGGAGGATGAGCTGATCAGCCTGTGGCAGCGTACCGGAACGACAGTAATCTTTATTACTCATAATATCGAGGAAGCAGTATATCTTGGACAGCGTATTCTGGTGTTGACAAACAAACCGACAAGTATTAAGCAGGCAATCGACAATGATCTGCCGCGTCCGAGGGATATTGCCAGCCCGGATTTTGTAAAGCTTCGTAATGAAGTAACAGACCTGATCAAGTGGTGGTAACAGTTCAGCCATACGCTGTACAACTTTACATCAGACAGGCCTGTTGATATAATCAGTAGGAAGCAGGCCTGCTCAAACAGGGAGGTATAGCAGTGAAGAAACATCCGAATATTGTATTTATAATTTCAGATGATCAGGGATACTGGTCGCTGGGATGCAGCGGGAATAAAGAGATTATTACACCGAATATAGACCGGCTGGCAGAACAGGGGATGCGTTTTGAAAACTTTTTCTGCGCCTCTCCGGTATGTTCGCCGGCGCGTGCCAGTCTGCTGACAGGAACGATTCCATCCAGCCACGGCGTGCATGACTGGCTCCGGGACGATGATGAGCGTCAGGCAGCTCTGGAATATCTGGCGGGACAATACTCATATACAAAGGCGCTGGCGGAAAACGGATACAGCTGTGCGCTGTCCGGAAAGTGGCATATGGGGGCGTCGGCGAAAGTACAGCAGGGATTTACTCACTGGTTCTGCCACAAATCCGGCGGCGGTCCGTATTATGGCGCGCCCATGTATAAAGACGGGAAACTTTACCGGGAGGAGCGTTACGTGACGGATGCGATTACGGAGGATGCGCTGGATTTTCTCGATGCCCGGAAAGGCGGAGGGCAGCCGTTCTACCTCCATGTAGCCTATACGGCGCCTCATGCGCCGTGGCTGAATAATCATCCGAAGGAGTATACGGATCTGTATGAGGACTGTCCCTTTGAGTCCGTGCCGAGACTGACAAAAGAGACGCGCCATCCTGACAGCATCTATCTGACCGATGAGGTTCTTCAGGACGAGAGAAGCAACCTGATTGGCTATTACGCGGCGGTGACAGCCATGGACGCGGGAATCGGACGAATCCTTGAAAAACTGGATGAGCTTGGAATGTCGGAAGATACGCTTGTTGTATTTACATCTGACAACGGATTCTCATGCGGACATCATGGGATGTGGGGAAAAGGGAATGCGACGTTCCCGCTGAATATGTATGAGGAGTCTGTGAAAGTACCGTTTATCGTGCGGCATCCGGGGCGGATTCCGGCAGGAACCGTTTGTGACGCTCTGGTTTCCGCATATGATTTTATGCCGACTCTTCTGGATTATCTGGGAATTGAACCGTCTGATCAGGAAGAGAGGCCGGGCGTGTCTTTTGCGCCGGCGTTAAAAGGTGAAGAGTTCCGGCAGCGAGACGAAGTGGTGGTTATGGATGAATATGGACCGAACCGTATGATACGGGGACGCAGATACAAATATATCGTTCGTTACCCATATGGCCCGAATGAACTGTATGATCTTTTGGAAGACCCGAAAGAGACGAAAAATCTGCTTAAGAACGGCGGCATGGAAGCACTGGAGCAGGAGATGAGGTATCGGCTGGAAACCTGGTTTGCGAGATATGTTAACCCGGAGATCGACGGTGCAAAGGAAGCTGTATTCGGTTCAGGACAGACCGGGCTGGCGGGGCTGTGGGGAAAAGGCGCACCTGCCCACAGCTGTGACGACTATATAAAAGAAAATCCGAATTATATACCATATCAAATCAAATAATTGGGAGTGAACGCGATGAAAAGATGGCTCAGGAAATTTGCAGTGTACACAGGAAAGCTCCGTACACAGCTCTTTTTGACATATTTTATCGTGTTCGCTCTCTTTTTTGGGGCGGTGTCTCTTCTCGCCAGCGGATCCATACGGGAGGTTCTGATCGGTCAGATCGGGAACAACCGCACTGCCGTGCTTCAGCAGATAGCAGAACGGGCGGATATAGTAAAAACCAGCAGCACGACTCTTTCGAATCTTTACAGTCATGAAATAGAGAGCAATGGCTTTCTGGATCAGGACATTACAGAAGCTCAGAAGGTGGATGCAGCAGCTTATCTGGATTCTCAGAAGGAAATTTATGATGAGGTATTCAGCCATATCGGTCTGGGATTTGAAGTGGTTCTGCTGGGCGGCAACGGGTTTGTCTACTATTCGGACGGGGCGGGGGCTGACGTGATGAACTGGACGTATGAACCCTGGTTCAGATATCTTCTGACTGCGCTTCATGACGGACAGTACGGGGAAGTCCAGTTTTCGCGTACATTCAGCAGCAATGCGGGGGATGAGACGGTCTACCGCTTTGCGGCAGGAAGGACATTGCCGGGAGACGAAGGGGAAAGTGTGCTTTTAATTCTGATCGATGAAAAGCTGCTGGAGGATCTTTATGTTTCTACTCAGGAGCAGGGGGGCGAGATTTACATCTATGATCAGAATGGATTCATTGTGTCTCATTCCAATAAGAAAATGCTCGGAAAACAGTTTATTGATGTAGAGTATATGGAAGAGACCTACGGAACAAATCAGTCCAATATCATACAGAAGCTGGGTGAAAACTACATGCTGTCCACTTACCTGGACGTGAGGACCGGCTGGACGATTGTCGAGGAGAGTCCAACCAGCGTAATACTGGAAACACTCAGACGAATGTACTGGATGATGGGGACGCTGCTTGTAACAGGGATGCTTCTTGCCGTGGCGGTGTCCATGTATATCTCGAGGCATGTCTCACATCCGCTGGCCCAGCTCAGCGATGCGATGGATAAATTCGGAAATCATGATTTCACACCGCCGGCGGTAAAGTCTGGAACTCAGGAGATCGATCACCTTCAGGACAGCTTCAACCACATGGCTGTAGAAATCGCCAGCCTTATGGATATCATACAGGAGCGGGAGGAGCAGAAACGCGTTCTGGAAGTAAACTTCCTGCGCGCTCAGATCAATCCGCATTTCCTCTATAATATGCTGTTCTCAATCCGCTGCGCGGTGGAAGTGGGAAAGAGCAGCCAGGCTTCCCAGATGCTCAGCGCATTTATTGATCTCCTCAGAAGCACGCTGGATGTAAAGGATACAATGGTTCCGTTGTGCGATGAGCTGGAGACAACACGCAAATATCTGGTGGTACAAAAGTTAAGGTACGGCGAAAAAATTAATTATGAAATTGAGATGCAGGAGGGAACCGAGCATTGCCTTGTGCCGCCGCTGATTCTGCAGCCACTTGTGGAGAATGCGATTTTTCACGGGATTGAAGCTAAAAATGAAGCCGGGACTGTGGTGATTGAGTCAGCTCTGCTGGGGGAAAATCTCCAGATTACAATTTCCGATGACGGTGCGGGAATGGATGACGGGACGCTTGTCCGAGTGCGTGAAAGATACATGCAAAGAGAAGTAAAAGATGCACATTCTATCGGAATGTCCAATGTACATAACCGGATACGGGTAAATTTCGGAGAGGCTTACGGACTAACGATAGAAAGTGCTCTCGGGATCGGCACAACCGTCACTCTGCTGATGCCAAGCAAGTCTTGAAGAAAAGGAGGAGAGCCATGAAAGTTCTGGTCGTGGATGATGAAGTCATGATCTGTGAATGGCTGCAGTTCTGCATTTCCCAGAATCCGGCGTGTGAGCTGTCCGGAGTAGCGCACAACGGAGCGGAAGCTCTTGATATGTTCCAGAAGGATGAAGCAGATCTGGTTCTTACGGACATTAAAATGCCTGTAATGGACGGCCTGGAACTGCTGCATGCGCTGCGGGCGGTTAACAGTCATGTAAAAGTAGTGATGCTGACGGCGTTTTCAGATTTTGATCTGGTCCGCCAGGCATTAAGGGACGGGGCGTCAGAATATCTGCTGAAAACGGAAATGCAGAATGATATCCTGCAGGGGCTTTTGGACCGGGCTGCCCGGGAACTGAAAACTACGCAGGGAAAGGACGAATTTAATGTTGTAAAAATATCACAGGCTCAGTCGGTCGTCAGAAGAATCCTGCGCCAGAGCAGGGAGCTTGGAGACGAGGATCTTGAACGACTGCGGGAATGTGATATAAGATGGAGAGACAACGGTCTGTTTGCTCTGGCTGTGTGGAAGAAAGATGTACTGAACAGCGGACTTGTATTTCCAAAAGAAAGTCAGACCCGGCACGTGGCCGGATTCGATTATACAGACAGAGTTTATATGATTGTGGGAAACTTTCCGAAAACGCTCAGTGCTGCGGAAAAGTCGTGGCAGCTGGCCGCATATGCCAGGCAGGTACAGCAGATGAACGGCTGTACGGTAGGGGTAAGCGCCATTACGGATGAGATGAAAAAGATTCCGCTGATCGTATGGCAGGCGTCCTGCTCGCTGGGCAAAGGATTCTATACAGGTGAAAAGCGGTTATATGAGCCGGAATATCCGCTTCCGGAACTGCGCCGGAAGAATCAGGCATGGAAGACTACATTTACGGAGGAACGGGTACGGCTCCACCAGGCTCAGGGATACCAGCGCTATGAACTGATCCGCGAGTTTCTTCAGAATGCCCAGCGGCAGCAGATCCTTTCTGTAGAGCCGGTGTGCAAGCTTTGTATGGACGCGTTTGATCTGCTGGAATTTGAGGCAAGGGAGTCCGGGATTAAACTTGAGAATACGGAGGGACTTCGTACCGCGCTGCAGCAGTGTACAACATTGAATGAGGCGGAACATATTCTGGAAACTCTGGCAGGACAGTGCCGCCTGACCGCTGCCAGTCAGACGCCAAAGTCAAAGAATATACGTTTGGCAATAGAATATATTAACGCGCACTACGGTGAACAGCTCAGCCTGGAGCAGGTCGCGGCTCAGGTATACTTAAATCCGGATTATTTTTCACGCGCATTTAAGGCGGAGACCGGACAAACATTTGTCAATTATCTCACGGATGTAAGAATGCAGCATTCGGTACGGCTTTTGGAAAATACTGCCCTGCGGGTTCAGACGATCGCTCAGCAGGTAGGGTACTATAATGCAAGCTATTTTTCCACCACATTTAAAAAGAAGTATGGTATGAGTCCTTATGAATACCGCAGAAAGGGGAGATAGGAACTGTTATGAAAGCGATTATGGTAATGTTTGATTCTTTGAACCGTCATATGCTTGAGCCCTATGGATGCGGCTGGACAAAGACCGGGAACTTTGCGAGACTGGCACGGCGCACAGTCACATTCGATAACTGCTGGGTCGGAAGTATGCCCTGTATGCCGGCGAGGCGGGAACTGCATACAGGACGTTATAATTTCCTGCACCGCAGCTGGGGGCCTCTGGAGCCCTTTGACGATTCTATGCCTCAGATCCTGAAGGACGCGGGAATACATACCCATCTGGTCAGCGATCATTATCACTACTGGGAGGATGGAGGAGCTACCTATCATCAGCGCTATACTACATGGGAATGCGTAAGAGGACAGGAAGGAGATAACTGGCAGCCTGTCGTCGGTTTTACGGGCGGGCCGAAGTCTACGAGAAACGTGTGCGGAGATCCGAAAGATAACTGGGTGGGGCAGGACTTTGCCAACCGGACAGTCATGACTACAGTGCAGGAGCAGCCCCAGAGCAGAACCTTCCGGAAGGGCCTGGAATTTTTAGAGAAGAATCACGGGAAAGACAACTGGTTCCTTCAGATTGAAACATTTGATCCCCATGAACCGTTTTTCAGTCAGCCGGAGTATCGGGAGCTGTTTCCGGATGAATACAGAGGACCGTTCTGCGACTGGCCGGATTACAGACCGGTGGATGAAACGGACAGTCCGGAGTTTATCGAGCATATGCGCAGACAGTATGCTTCTGTGCTGAAGATGTGCGACGAAAATCTGGGAAAGGTGCTCGATGCAATGGATCAGTACGGACTCTGGGAGGATACGATGCTGATTGTGAATACGGATCACGGATTTCTTCTTGCCGAACATGGTCAGTGGGCAAAATGCCACTGTCCGTTCTACGCGGAGGTTGCGCATACGCCGCTGTTCGTCTGGGATCCCAGAAGTGGGAAAAAAGGGGTAAGAACAGACCGGCTTGTACAGACCATTGATCTGCCGGCTACGCTTCTGGAATACTTCTGCCAGCCCCTGCCTGCGGATATGGAGGGAAGATCTATCCGCCCGGTTCTGGAGAAGGATGAGCCCGTGCGGGACGGCGCGCTCTTTGGAATATTCGGAGGCCAGGTGTGCTGCACTGATGGGGAGTGGGTCTATATGAGAAGTCCTCTCCCGGGAAACCAGCCAAGGCATGAATATACGCTGATGCCGACCAGGCACGGAGGCCGGAGGGCGTTTATCGATAATGAGGTGCTGTGGACGATGCGGCTGCATAACCCCTTCTCTTTTACGAAAGGAATCCCGGTGATGGAGCTGGACAGCACAAATGATATCTCTCAGGCACATTATCCATCTATGCTGTTTTGTCTGAAAGAGGATCCTATGGAGTTAAAACCCGTAGAGAACGCTGCGGCGGAGCAGCGCATGAAAGAACTGATGGTGAAAATGATGAGGGAGAATGACTGTCCGGCGGAGCAGTTTGAAAGGATGGGGCTGAGGTGATTACAGATGATTGCAGCTATTTAGTGCACTAACATTTTCTGCCCAAATGTGTCCGGAAGCGGAGCG
>JAHZHF010000010.1:10290-29144 GCA_019420405.1 Clostridiales bacterium | reverse complement strand
GTTTGAGCGCCATATCCCGGAGCAGAGCTGTCAGGGGAGCGGTCTCGGCGGGGACGCTTCTGGGGATGGGAATCCCGAATTTCGCGGCGGCTCTGCTTCTTCTGCTCGTGTTCGGCGTGAAGCTGAAATGGTTTCCGGTCACAGGGCTTTATACGCCCCTTCACTATGTACTGCCCGTGATTTCGCTCTCGGTTTATCCGGCGTGTGTAGTGACGAAACTGGTGAACCGTTCCGTGAAGGAGGAACTTGGCAGGGAATATGTGCTTCTGGCCAGGGCAAAGGGACTGCCGTTTCGGAAGATCTTTTTTGGACATGTTTTGAAAAACGCATGGATTCCGGCGCTGAATTATATCGGTCCGATGGCGGCATTTCTGATGACCGGGAGCTTTGTCGTGGAGAGTGTTTTTAATATTCCGGGGCTCGGCAGGGAATTTGTCAGTTCAATTACGAACCGGGATTATACGATGATTATGGGCCTTACGATTTTTATGGGAAGTGTTGTGATTATCATCACTCTTTTGACAGATCTGCTCTGCGGGTGTCTGGATGCACGCGTAAGACGGTCTTATACGGGAAAGGAGTAAGGGAGAATGGGCAGCAGAAAAAACGTGCGCCTTAATCGGCGGATTCTGGCGGGAACATTGATTCTGGCCGTTTTTACTGCGCTTGCGGTTCTCGTGCCGCTCCTCTCGCCTTATTCCAGTACCGGAATGAACCCGTCGATCCAGAATCAGGGGATCTCTTTAGCCCATCTGTTTGGCACGGATAAGTTTGGAAGAGATATCTTTGTGCGAGTCTGGTCAGGCGCGGGAATCAGCCTTATGATCGGGGCGTCAAGCATGGCGGTGAACGGATGTATCGGCATTCTGTACGGGAGCGCCGCGGGATATGCAGGCGGAAAGACAGATTTCCTTCTCATGCGGGCGGCAGATATTATATCTTCTATTCCGTCCATGCTCTATGTAATCCTGATCAGTCTGGTCATGGGAAGCGGAGTTTTGAGTATTATAGTTGGAATCAGCGTTGCGGGATGGATTGATACGGCCCGGATTACCCGGGGAGAAGTGCTGAGAGTGAAGGAAACGGACTATGTTGCGGCGGCCAGGATGGAGGGGATTCATCCATTCCGGATCCTGTGGAAGCATCTTTTTCCCAATATAGCGGGGCCTGTGATTGTGAATCTGACATTTCTTGTGCCGCAGGCCATATTTACGGAAGCGTTTTTGAGCTTTCTCGGAGTGGGGCTCTCCGAGCCGACGGCCAGCCTGGGGACGATGATTCAGGACGCCCGGAGCCAGATTCAGCTCTATCCCGGGCAGATGCTTTTCCCCATACTGATTCTGAGCGTTCTGATTCTGGCGGTAAACCTGATCGGAACTGGGATGGAGGAGCGGTATGGCGGATAAATACATAAACGAGGAGCGGTAGATGAATCTGCTGGAAATAGAAGAGTTAAAGGTACAGTTTCATAAAGACAAGGCATATACGGAAGTGGTCCGGGGGGTGGATTTCCGGGTGCGTGAAGGAGAGATCATAGGGATCGCGGGAGAATCAGGCAGCGGGAAGAGCTCGGCCATGCGGGCGGTTATGGGGCTTCTGGACCGGTCGGCGGAGGTCTCCTGCCGAAGATATTCATTCCTTGGAGAGGAAAGAAGTCTGCCGCTGACTCATGTGCCGGAAGGGATGGCCATGATATTTCAGGACCCGGCGTCCTGCCTGAATCCGACCATGAAGATCGGACACCAGATCGCGGAGGCGGTTATGATCCATGAAAAGAAAGGGCGGCGGGAGGCTGAGAATACCGCCCTGGAGCTTCTGGATATGACGGGTGTGCGCAGCCCGGAGAAACGGATGAGGCAGTATCCGTTTGAACTCTCGGGAGGCATGTGCCAGCGGGTGGTGATTGCCATGGCCCTGGCATGTAAGCCAAGACTTCTGATTGCGGATGAGCCGACCACTGCACTGGATGTAATCGTGCAGGGACAGATCCTGACTCTTCTGAAAAGAATAGCAGAAGAGACAAAGACTGCTGTCGTTCTAATCAGTCATGATCTCGGGGTGATTGCTTCGATGTGCTCGAGAATGTATGTGATGCTCCGTCTGATCCGTATACACAGAAGCTGATTGATACGGCGAAAAAAAGAGCAGGCCATGTTCCTGTGAGGATGCCGGAAGAAGGGGAAACACTTTTAAAGTTAAAGGGCATTACCAAAATTTACAGGGAGAAAGGCTCGATTCCCTTTTTGCGTGCCTCGAAGCGCATTTCCGGTGATAAAACCTGGAGAAACGACGGTGTGGCTGATGTGTCTCTGGAGCTTCGGGAAGGCGAGACATTTGGCCTGGTCGGGGAGAGCGGAAGCGGAAAATCTACCCTTGCAGGGATCATCACCGGACAGAAGAGAGCAGACAGGGGGGACTTCTGGTATAAGGGCCGGCGGGCGGATCTGATGCAGGAGAAGGAGAGGCTGAGATGGCTCAGAGAAATACAGATGGTGTTTCAGGACCCTGACGGTTCCCTGAACCCAAAGCTTACGGCGGGGCAGGCTTTGACCGAAGCTCTGCGTGCGGACGAACAACAGAAGAACTGGCAGCAGAAGAACTGGCAGAGAGTGGCGGAGATGCTGGAACTGGTCGGGCTGTCCCCAGCAGATGCAGATAAGTATCCTCATCAGCTTTCCGGAGGAGAAAAACAGCGGGTTGGGATTGCCCGGGCGCTGATCTGCAGGCCCAGAGTGATTGTGTGTGATGAGGCGGCTGCTTCTCTTGATCTCTCCATCCAGGAACAGATCCTGCGTCTTCTGCGGAAGATTCAGAAAGAGACAGGAACTGCCTGCATTTTTATCTCTCATGACATACAGATGATCCGCCAGATCAGCGGCAGAATCGGGGTTATGTACCGGGGGCGTATGGTAGAGAGCGGCGATACGGACGCAGTGGGATCAGATCCGTGGCATCCTTATACGAAGCTGCTTCTGGAGTCGGTTCCTGTTCCGGACCCGGGACGCGCGGGGAGGAGGAAATATGCGCCGCCCAGAGAGTGGAAGGAAAACACGGCGGGGGGATGCCCCTATGCTTTCCGGTGCGGATACCGGCTGGAGAGATGTATTACGGAGATGCCGCGGGCGTATGGATTTGGCAGCAGGGAAGTTGCGTGTTTCCTGTATTCTGAGGAGCACAGGAAAAATGCGTCCGGTGAATATATGACTTCGCAAATTTAGTCCATGTGCAGCGGAAAGTGAGGAAAAGATAATGAATGAATATATTATCCCGGTAGAATGGAAAGAAACTTACGTTAAAATACTGGATCAGACAGCCCTTCCGGAACGAGAAACCTATCTGGAGATCCGGGACGCGGCAGGAATGTGGGACGCCATAAAAAGGCTCTGTGTCAGAGGGGCTCCGGCGATTGGCATCGCGGCAGCTTACGGCGTCTGTATTGAGATGAGACATCATGTTGAAAAAACAGTGCGCGAATATCATGAGACATTAAACCGGACGATTGAATATCTTGGGACCTCCAGGCCGACCGCGGTCAATCTGTTCTGGGCGCTTGAACGGATGAAAAAAGTGGGAGAGAAATGTGCGGAGACGGCAAATGAAGAGACGCAGGAAAGGCTCATCCGGGAGGCGGACCGCATCATGGAGGGAGAGGAGCAGGCGTGTATTGCAATCGGAGAAAATATGCTTTCCCTTCTCCGGAACGGGATGACACTTCTGACCCACTGCAATGCAGGCGGGATTGCCACAGTTCGGTACGGAACGGCCCTCTCCCCGATCCTGCTGGGAAAGGAGAGAGGGATAGAGTTCAAAGTGTATGCAGATGAAACCCGGCCGCTTCTCCGGGGCGCAAGGCTTACTGCGTGGGAACTGGAGAAGGCGGGAGTCGACGTAACGCTGATTACAGATAATATGGCGGGAATGCTGATGGCGCAGGGGAAGATCGACGCCGTGGTGGTAGGCTGTGACCGTGTGGCGGCAAACGGGGATGCAGCGAATAAGATCGGAACCTATTCGGTGGCAGTGCTTGCCCAATATCATAAGATTCCGTTTTATGTGGCGGGACCTGTCTCTACAATTGACTTAAATACAGCGTCCGGCGCGGATATCCCGATCGAAGAGCGGGATCCGGAAGAAGTTGTGAACGGTTTTGGGAGACGGACAGCGCCGGAGGGGGTGAAGATATATAATCCGGCGTTTGATGTGACGCCGCCTGAACTGATCTCCGCCATTGTGACAGAGCGGGGAATTGTAAAACAGCCGGATGCGCGGAAGATTGCGGGGATGCTCGGCCATAGGGACAACAGATAACAGTTAGAGGCAGTACATATAAGTGGAAAGTGGAGAGCGTAATTGGAAGAAGGGAGAATACAGAAGTGCTTGAGGAATTAAAAGAACAGACTCTGAACTACAGCAGGAAAATGCTCCACAGGGGGCTGACCAGAGGGACAGGCGGAAATATCAGCGCAAGAGATGAGAAAACCGGGCTGATTGTCATAACCGGAAGCGGGATTGACTACGATGAGATGACTTTGGACGACATTGTGGTCGTAGATCCGGAGGGGAGAACGATTGAGGGAAGGGTAAAACCATCAAGTGAACTTCCGATGCATCTTGCATGCTACAAAGCGAGGCCGGATGCCATGGCTGCGGTGCATACGCACTCTACTTTTGCTACGGTGATGTCATGTATGCAGAAGAAACTCAGGCCGGTACATTATCTGATCGGATTCGCGGGAGGCGAAGTGGAGTGTATTCCGTTCTGTCCGATCGGCTCAGAGGAGCTTGCGCAGACGACGGCCCGTGCCCTGGAGAAAAGAAATGCCGTCCTACTTGGAAATCACGGACTGATGGCAGTTGGGCCAGGGCTGAAATTCGCATTCTCTGTTGCGGAGGAGACAGAGTTTGTCGCGGAACTCTGTTACCGAACGGAACTTGCGGGAGGAGCGGAGATTCTGGGGCGTGAAGATATTGCGCCGATTGTCAGTTTTGCGGAGAAATATTTGAAATAGTTCTTTTCAGGAGGGGACGAGATGAATCAATTATCAGATATGAAAAACAAGCTTCTGGTAGAACAGACCAGAGACCGGATCTTTCATTATATCCTGGATGAAAATCTGGAGGTTGGCACAAAACTTCCTAATGAGTTTGTGCTGGCAGATAAATTCGAGGTGGGACGCAGTACGATCCGGGAGGCGGTAAAGCAGCTTGTGTCCCAGGGAATTCTCTCTGTGAAACAGGGATCGGGAACATATGTGACCAGTACGACGCCGGTAGATCAGGACCCGCTGGGCCTCCGTGGGGTAAAGGATAAGATGAAGCTGGCCTGGGATCTTGTGAATGTCCGTATGATCCTTGAACCGGAGATTGCGGAGATGGCAGCTCTGAATGCTACTGATGAAGATATCCGAAGGCTGGAAGAGCTCTGTGACGAGGTAGAGGCAAAGATTAACAACAGGGAGGCTTATGTCCAGGCGGATATTGCATTCCACGTGTGGATCGCTTCTTGTACGAAAAATACGGTTATGGAGCAGTTGATACCGATTATTGATACGGCAGTGCTTATGTTTGTGAATGTGACACACCAGAAGCTGAAACCGGAGACAGTGATGACACACCGGATGGTGACAGAGGCGATCGCGGCTCACGATCCCCTGGGAGCAAAATCGGCTATGGGAATGCACATTACTTTCAACCGTGATCTGATCAGAAAACTTATGTTAGAAGAGAAAAAGAGCAGATGAATTTGATAGTATAATAGGAATTGACGGACGAATTGAAGCGGAGTAAAATCATCAGATGATTTTACTCCGCTTTTTATGCTTAAAACGGAGAAAACAGGAGTGAAACAAGAGAAAGACAATAAGAAAATGTAAAATATGCACAAATAAAGAAAAATTAAATATACAAAAAGTAGAAAACTAGTCAGATGATTTGAAAAGAAGTCAGATGAATAATATAATAAAAACATAAATCATCAGATGGATTTGAAAAATAAAATGAAGTAATACATCGGATACAAAGATAAAAATCATCGGATGAATTGCATGCGCTATAGAACAGATAAGGAGGAATGGGTATGAACCTGAACAGTCAGAGAGTAAGAAAACTGGCGCCGGAGAGTGATCCCCTAAAGCTGGGAATGGGATGGACGTTAGAGGATCTGGACAGGCCGCAGATTATGGTTGAGAGTACATTTGGAGACAGCCATCCGGGAAGCGCTCATCTGGATCAGCTTGTGGCGGAGGCAATGGAAGGGATTAAAGAAGGCGGCGGACGAGGGGCAAGATATTTCGCAACAGATATCTGTGACGGTATTGCCCAGGGGCATGACGGGATGAATTATTCTCTCGTACAGCGTGATATGATCGCAAATATGATTGAGATTCACGGGATGGCAAACGGATTTGACGGCGGCGTGTTTATTGCAAGCTGTGACAAAGGAGTTCCGGCCAGTCTGATGGGACTGTGCAGACTGAATATGCCGTCCATTGTGATTACCGGAGGCGTGATGGACGCCGGACCGGATCTGCTGACATTGGAACAGATCGGCGCATACGATGCCATGTGCCAGCGGGGGGAGATCACAGAGGAAAAACTGGAGTTCTATAAGCACCACGCATGTCCGTCGTGTGGGGCGTGCTCCTTTATGGGGACGGCGTCTACGATGCAGATTACGGCGGAAGCCCTTGGGCTGATGCTTCCGGGATCAGCTCTGATGCCTGCTACATGCGAAGAATTGAAAGAAATGGCGCGAAAGGCGGGACGCCAGGTGATAAAGCTGGTCGGGATGGGGCTGAAAGTCAGCGATATTGTGACGGAAAAGTCGTTTGAAAATGCGATTATGGTTCATGCCGCGATTTCGGGATCTACGAATTCTCTGATCCATATACCGGCAATTGCGCATGAGCTTGGAATTGACATTGATGCGGACACATTTGACCGGATACACAGAAACGCTCATTACCTGTTGGATATCCGTCCGGCAGGACGCTGGCCGGCACAGTTTTTCTATTATGCTGGAGGCGTCCCGGCAGTGATGGAGGAGATCAAATCTATGCTGCATCTGGATGTGATGACTGTGACGGGTAAGACGCTGGGAGAGAATCTGGAGGAATTGAAGGAAAACGGATTTTATGATAAATGTGAAGGTTATTTAAAGAAGTGGAATATCAGGAGAACTGACGTGATACGAAAATTTGACAATCCGATCGGTACGAACGGCACAGTTGCCATCCTGAGAGGAAATCTGGCTCCGGAAGGCGCGGTGGTGAAACATTCTGCAGTGCCGAAGGAGATGTTCAAGGCCGGTTTAAGAGCCAGGCCTTTTGACAGTGAGGAGGAAGCTCTCTCAGCAGTGATATCTCATAAGATAAAGCCCGGGGATGCGGTTTTTATCCGATACGAAGGGCCGAAAGGTTCGGGGATGCCCGAAATGTTCTACACAACGGAGGCGATTTCCTCAGATCCTGAACTCGGAAAGTCGATCGCGTTGATTACAGACGGACGGTTTTCCGGGGCGTCAAAAGGGCCGGCGATCGGACATGTCTCCCCGGAAGCGGCAAGCGGAGGTCCTATTGCGCTTGTGGAGGAGGGAGATCTGATCCGGATTGATATTCCGGGACGCAGCCTGGATATCGTTGGTGTGAAAGGCGAGGAACTTTCGCCGGAAGAGGTAGAGCGGATTCTTGAAGAAAGAAAAGCAGTGTGGAATCCGCGAAAACCAAGATATACCAGTGGAGTTTTGCGGTTCTATTCTGAGCACGCAGTTTCACCAATGAAAGGAGGGTATATGGACTAAACGCAGCAGCCGGAGGAGCACCTTCTTGGCTGCCGTATCGGTGAAACACAGTGACAGACAGAAATATATTGATTAAGTACAAGAACTATATGAAAGGGACAGGAGGATTATTATGGCATCAATCAGTTTAAAAATTTATTCAGCAGCACTGAAAACAAGGACGAACGTAAATGTGTTTATGCCTTCGCTGCTTCCGGATCAGAACGGATTTGCAAAAAGAGAACATGATTTTTCAGAGTATTATGATACTCACGGAAATTTTCCGGTGCTTTATCTGCTTCACGGGACTTATGGGGACGAAGGAGACTGGCAGCGTTTTTCAAGGATAGAGGACTATGCCCGCAATCATAATCTGGCGGTTGTTATGCCGTATGGAGAGAACGCATGTTACAGAAATACAAAGTCGGGAAAAGATTATGAGACTTATATTACACAGGAACTTCCGAAACTGATCCGGTGGATGTTCCCTGTTTCAAAAAAGAGAGAAGATACGTTTATCGGAGGACTTTCCATGGGCGGAACAGGAGCGGTTCGCCTCGGTCTCACATATCCGGAGATTTACGGCTATACAATCGGGCTGTCCACTGCGTTTGAGACAATGGAAGAAAATGTCAGGAACAATGAGTTTTCAGTGTGGTCACATGCGTTTGAAGATGCGGAGTATGGAAAAGGATCTATGGATGACCTGTACTATCTGGCAGAGAGGGCGATGAAAGCTCCGGAAAGTGAAAGGACGAAACTTTACCTTGGAATTGGAACGGAAGATTTCCTTTATGAAGAGAACTGCCGCTATCACGAATATCTGAATTCCATAGGGTATGATCATGTATTCTCTACAAGCCCGGGAATCCATAACTTCGACTTCTGGGATCCGGAGATAAGGAAAACGATGGAATGGCTTCCTCTTGAAAAGGCAGGACAGCTCGTGGGGCTGTGAGTGTGACAGTATACCGCATGTAACAAAAAGAGAAGAACAAAAAGAACTACTACATTGAATTGACAGGAGAGAATGAGATGGATGCATATATTGTAATTGCGGTCATGATACTTATGATCATCGCTTTTGTACTGAACAAATGGCCTTTCGGTCTTATTACTATGACCTGCTGTATTATTCTGGGCGTGACGGGAGTATTGGATGCCTCGACGACCTTTTCGGGATTTTGTAACCCCTTTGTAGTGATGCTGGCAGGAGCGTTTGTCGTGACAAACGCACTTGCAAAAACAAGTTTTATTCATAATCTGCAGAAACAGATCATCCGGCTTCAGACCGGAAAATCCGGAATGGGACTGATGGCGATCTTTGTCCTGGCCATTATCCTGCTTGCGACTTTTATGCCGGGACCGGCTCTGCTAGCGATTATCATTGTGATGGCAAGGAATTTAAATGATGACGGAGAGGTGAATGCAGCGAGAATTATCCTTCCCGCCGCTGCTCTGACGACGCTTTGGAACGGAAGGATCCCGTTCGGCATTGGCGCTGGACAGTTTGCAATTTTGAACGGATTTCTGGAAGGGTATGGCGAGGAATATACAGTTGGAATGTTCGATCCGATGCTTGCAGGCTTGCTTCCGGGTATCCTGCTGGCGCTGTATACAATTTTCTTTTATAAACTTCTGCCTCATAAGAAAATGGAGACGGTGGCAGCATCGGCTGATGAAGGAACGGTTAAGGAAGAATCAAAGATGTCAAGGCGCGATGAGATCATTACTTATATTACATTTATCGTGATGATGATTTTTATGATCTTCAACCAGTTTACCGGTGATCTGCTCTATATCGGACCGGCACTGTGCGCTGTCTTCCTTGTATTCGTCAAGGTAATTACAGTAGATGATGTAAAACGGGGAATTACGGTTGATCTGATTTTCATGCTGGCAGGTATCTTTACGCTGACAAATGCGCTGACTGACACGGGAGCAGGAGAGATGATCGGAACGGCAATTATTTCCCTGTTTGGTGGTGCGACGACGCAGTTTGGGCTGGTGGCAATATTCAGTGGAATAGCGATTATTATCACGAACTTTATGAGTAATAATGCAACGATGTATTCTCTGATCCCTGTTGCAGTGACAACTGCCATGGCGGCAGGGCTTGATCCGGCACCGGCTGTACTGGCGATTGATGTGGCTGTGAAGTGTGCATGTATTCTTCCATGCTCGTCAGGAGAGGCGGCGATGTGTTATGGAGCCAGCGGGTATACGATCAAAGAGACATGGAAATTTACAGTGCCTGCGGTGATTCTGTTTTATGTAGCTACGCTGGCAGGCGTGTATATATTCTTCTGAGTAAACTGACATGGTTTTTGAGGAGTTGTATTGATTTTTAGACCCAAAAATCAATACAACTCCTTATTTTCTGCCAAAAATCAACCGAAATATTTGGAAACTCCGTGAATTGTATTTAAAGTTGTTATGCTGTATATTTAAAGTAAACATTCAGTCACGGTAAGCTTGAAGTGCAGTTTTATAAATAGCACGAGCTGAACGGTTTCAACTAAGTAAAAAAGAAAGATATATCCGAAAGGGTCGGCAGAAGGGAGGGAAATACTTGCAGAAGAAATATGAGCAGATCGTATCCTGGGTACGTGCAGAGATTGAGAGCGGCGCTATCCGGCAGGGCGACCGGCTTCCATCGGAAAATGTTCTGGCAAAGCAGTTCCAGGTGAGCCGCCAGACGATTCGCCGGGCGATGGAAGCTCTGACCATGGACGGAATCGTGGAGGGCCGCAGGGGAAGCGGCACATATGTGTCGGTAAACACCCGTAGATATACGGGGAAGGAGATCCGTATCGCAGTGATGCTGACCTTTGTGGATACATATATTTTCCCGGCGCTTGTGAAGGGGATTGAGTCCGTACTTTCAGACGCGGGATGTACGCTTCAGATTGCAGTGACGGACAATGCGGTGGAGAAAGAGAAGGGGCTGCTCAAAGAGTTTATCCGAACCAGATCCGTGGACGGACTGATTGCGGAAACCGTAAAGAGCGGTCTGCCGAATCCGAATCTGGATCTGTACCGGAGTCTGGAGAAGATGGGGATTCCGGTTCTGTTTGTGAACAGTTTCTATCGCGAGCTTGAGACTCCGCATATCAGTCTGGATGACAGGCAGGCGGGCTATCTGGCGGCCAGGCATCTGGCATAATGCTGCCATACGAGGATCGTCGGGATATTTAAGGCGGATGACGGCCAGGGACATCTCAGATATGCAGGATACACGCAGGCTTTAATGGAGAGGGAGATCAGAGTGCGTGGAGAAAATGTGATCTGGATCGACTCGGACGAACTTCACAATATGGAAGAAGAGAGCGGGAAGTTCTTAAGACGTCTGAAAGGCTGCACGGCATGTGTCTGCTATAACGATGAGACCGCGTATAAACTGGCCGGGATATTCAGAGAGGCTGGGCTTCAGATTCCCGAGGATATTTCCGTTGCCGGCATTGACGACTCCAGCCTGGCGCGCCTCTGTCCGGTGCCCCTCACCTCGGTGAGAAATCCGGTGGAAAAGCTGGGGCGGACAGCGGCGGAAATGATCGTGGGAAATATCTGCCGGGGAGAGCAACTTAAGACGCTGGAGTTTGAGCCGGAACTGGTGATGCGGAATTCCGTGAGAGTGATCAGCGGAGTTTGAGATTCGTGTACTGCAGAAGAGTAACAGTTCAGCCCGCGCCATTCGTAAAACCGCACTTCGTGCTTATTGCGGCTGCCGCCGCTGTTTTACTCATATACGGGCAGCCCTATGGCTGAACTGTTACAATATAACAGAGAGAAGGAGAATAATATGCTGGAACAATTGAAGAAGGAAGTATACGAGGCGAACATGCTTCTTCCGAAATACGGACTTGTGACGTTTACCTGGGGAAATGTAAGCGGAATCGACAGGGAGAGGGGGTTGTTTGTTATAAAACCAAGCGGAGTGGAGTACGACAGGCTCTCTCCGGATGACCTTGTGGTGATGGATCTGGAAGGAAATAAGGTAGAGGGAAGATATAACCCGTCATCGGATACGCCGACCCATCTTGTGTTGTATAACCGCTTCCCTGAGATCGGCGGAGTGGTTCACACACATTCGTCCTGGGCGACGAGCTGGGCTCAGGCGGGGCGGGATATCCCTTGTTACGGAACAACCCATGCTGATTATATATACGGAGAGATTCCGTGTGTACGATGTCTGACCAAAGAGGAGATCGAGGAGGCATATGAGAAAAATACGGGAATTCTGATCGCAGATGAATTTGAGAAAAGGGGAAAAGATCCGGCGGCGGTTCCGGCGGCATTGTGTAAAAATCATGGCGTCTTCACATGGGGAAAAAACGCCGGCGAAGCGGTACACAACGCGGTTGTGGCAGAGGAGGTTGCGAAAATGGCGGCACGCTGCGAGATGATCAACCCGGATGTGAGACCTGCGCCCCAGGAACTCCAGGATAAACATTATTTCAGAAAGCACGGCGCAAACGCTTATTATGGACAATAAAAGGAGGATAACGACATGTTAAAAAGAAAGGCGTACAAATTCTGGTTCTGCACCGGGTCACAGGATCTCTACGGGGACGAGTGTCTGGCGCATGTGGCGGAGCATTCGAAGATTATTGTAGAGAAGTTAAACGAATCCGGAAGACTGCCCTACGAGGTGGTGTGGAAGCCGACTCTTATTACGAACGAACTGATCCGGAAGACATTTAACGAGGCGAATATGGATGAAACCTGTGCGGGCGTGATCACATGGATGCACACATTCTCGCCGGCAAAATCCTGGATCCTGGGACTTCAGGAGTACAGAAAACCGCTGCTTCACCTGCACACGCAGTTTAACCGGGAGATTCCATATGATACGATCGATATGGATTTCATGAACGAGAATCAGTCCGCTCACGGCGGCCGTGAGTTCGGCCATATTTTCTCCCGGATGGGAATCGAGCGCAAAGTGGTTGTCGGGCACTGGTCTGACGAACGGGTGCAGGATAAGATATCATCCTGGATGCGAACAGCGGTAGGTGTGATGGAGAGCAGTCATGTCCGAGGCATGAGAGTGGCTGACAATATGAGCAACGTGGCGGTTACAGACGGGGATAAGGTGGAAGCTCAGATCAAATTCGGCTGGGAGATCGACGCTTATCCTGTAAATGAGATTGCAGAAGCGGTGGAGGCAGTTGCTGAGGCAGATGTAAAGACTCTGACAGATGAGTATTACGATACTTACGAGATCATTACCGAGGGGAGAGACCCGGAGGAGTTCCGGCGCCATGTGGAAGTACAGGCACGGATTGAGATCGGATTTGAGCGTTTCCTGGAGGAGAAGGATTATCAGGCGATTGTGACACATTTCGGTGATCTGGGAAGCTTAAAGCAGCTTCCGGGGCTTGCGATCCAGAGGCTGATGCAGAAGGGATACGGCTTTGGAGCAGAAGGCGACTGGAAGACCGCGGCCATGGTCCGGATCATGAAGATCATGACAGAAGGCATGGAGAACGCAAAGGGAACGTCGTTTATGGAAGATTATACTTACAATCTGGTGCCGGGTAAGGAGGGAATCCTTCAGGCTCATATGCTGGAAGTGTGTCCCACCATCGCAGACGGTCCTGTCAGTATCCGGGTGAATCCACTGTCCATGGGAGACCGGGAAGATCCGGCAAGGCTGGTATTCACTGCGAAGACAGGTCCGGCAGTGGCGGCTTCTCTGATTGACCTGGGCGACCGGTTCCGCCTGATCATCAATGACGTGGATTGTAAGAAAACGGAGAAACCCATGCCGAAACTTCCGGTAGCGACTGCATTCTGGACCCCGCAGCCGGATCTTCTGACAGGTGCGGAAGCCTGGATTCTCTGCGGCGGCGCGCATCACACGGCGTTTTCCTATGATCTGACATCGGAGCAGATGGGCGACTGGGCGGCCGCAATGGGCATTGAGGCAGTTTATATCGATAAGGATACGACGATCAGGAACTTGAAGAATGAGCTCCGGTGGAACGAGGCTGTCTATAAGTAAAATGTTACTGTTCACAGGCGGGTGGGGCGGCTGTGAATAGTAACTTCACAAGAGCGCTATTCGTAAAACAAAGTCAGTAACAGTTGAAAACATGCTCCTTGAACGGTATAATAACTGAGGATAGAAATGGAAAGGAGCATGACAAATGAATATCAGAATCGGTATCTTAGGTTATGGAAACCTCGGAAGAGGTGTAGAGTGCGCGATAAAACAGAATCCGGATATGTCTCTTGCAGCGGTATTTACCCGCAGGGATCCGGCAGGTGTGAAGATCCAGACGGAGGGAGTTCCGGTGTGCCGGATTGAGGATGCAGCGGAATGGAAGGATAAGATCGACGTGCTGATCCTCTGTGGAGGAAGTGCGACGGATCTTCCGGAGCAGACCCCGCAGTTTGCACGTATGTTCAATGTGATCGACAGCTTTGATACTCATGCAAGGATTCCGGAGCACTATGCCAGCGTAGACGCGGCGGCTAAGGAAGGAAATAAAGTGGGAATTATCTCTGTCGGCTGGGATCCGGGTATGTTCTCCCTGAACAGGCTGTATGCCAACGCGATCCTTCCGGATGGAAAGGATTATACATTCTGGGGAAAGGGCGTGAGCCAGGGCCATTCCGATGCGATCCGCAGAGTGCCGGGTGTAAAGGATGCAAAGCAGTATACAATTCCTGTGGATGCGGCTCTTGAGGCAGTCAGAAACGGAGAGAATCCGGAGCTGACAACAAGGCAGAAGCACACAAGAGAGTGCTTTGTAGTTCTCGAAGAGGGCGCTGATGCGGCAAAGGTAGAGGAAGAGATCAAGACCATGCCGAACTATTTCTCCGACTATGACACTACGGTGCATTTCATCAGTGAGGAAGAGTTAAAGGCGAACCACAGCGGAATCCCGCACGGCGGTTTTGTCCTGAGAAGCGGTAAGACCGGATGGAATAACGAGCACAATCATCTGATCGAGTACAGCTTAAAGCTGGATTCCAATCCGGAGTTTACATCCTCTGTTCTTGTGGCATATGCGCGGGCTGCGTACAGACTGGCGTCAGAGGGACAGTGCGGATGCAAAACCGTATTTGACATCGCTCCGGCTTATCTGAGCGCGAAGAGCGGAGAAGAACTGAGAAAGACGATGCTTTAATTATCGTTACTGTGAACAGTAACTAATCATCATGCATAAGATGCCGCTGCGCGGAAACCTGGGGATACCCTGGGCCGCGGGCGGCATTTTTATAACAGCTCGTTACTGTGAATAGTAACAACAGTTCAGCCCTCTGTCATCAGGAGACGGATTTATGCTTGCATAAGAATCCTTTTCAGAGGAAGCAGGAGTGAGTGCAGCAGGCAGGAAAAGATACCGGGACAGGATGGATGAAAAAGGAGAATGAAAATGCGGACAATGGAACAAATCAGAGAAGAGATAGAGAGTGGGCGTGCTGTGCTGGGAATAGAGTTCGGTTCAACCCGGATCAAGGCCGTGCTCATCGGTGAGGATAAATCTCCGGTTGCTTCCGGAAGTTATGACTGGGAGAATCAGTACAAAGATCACATCTGGACTTATGATATGGAGGAGATATGGAAAGGACTCGCAGGATGCTATAAGAGCTTGAGAGAAGATGTAAAAAAACAGTATGGCACAGAGCTTACCCGTCTCTCTGCTATGGGAGTAAGCGCTATGATGCATGGTTATCTGGCGTTTAATGAAAATGACGAGCTGCTCGTACCATTCCGCACATGGAGAAATACGATCACGGGGGAGGCATCTGAAAAGCTGACCGATCTCTTTTCTTATCATATTCCGCAGCGCTGGAGTATCGCCCATCTTTACCAGGCGGTTTTAAACGGGGAGGAACATGTAAAAGATGTCCGTTTTATTACCACTCTGGCCGGGCTTGTCCACTGGAAACTGACCGGAAAGAAAGTAATCGGATGCGGGGATGCCGCGGGAATGTTTCCGATTGATACAGCGAAAAAGGACTATAACAGCGTGATGCTGGATCAGTTTGACTCACTGACAGCAGAGTATGGATTTCCCTGGAAAATCCGGGATCTGCTTCCGGAGGTGCTTCTGGCGGGAGAGGAAGCCGGATGCCTGACGGAGGAAGGTGCGAGTCTGCTTGATCCGACCGGAACGCTTGAGGCCGGAGTTCCGCTGTGTCCTCCGGAAGGAGACGCGGGAACCGGTATGGCGGCGACTAACAGTGTAGCGGTCAGAACAGGTAATGTATCCGCAGGCACCAGTGTATTTGCCATGGCAGTGCTGGAAAAGGAGCTGTCAAAGCCGTATGACGCCATCGATCTCGTGACCACTCCGTCAGGAGATCCGGTTGCCATGGTACATTGCAATAACTGTACGTCCGATCTGAACGCATGGGTGGGACTGTTTAAAGAATTTGCCGAGAGTTTCGGGATGGACGTGGACATGAACCGTCTGTACGGGACGCTCTATCGCAAGGCATTGGAAGGCGATGCGGACTGCGGCGGACTGCTGGCATATAACTATTATTCCGGTGAACATATCACCGGATTTGATGAGGGACGGCCTCTCTTTGTGCGCTCTCCCGAGAGCAAATTTAACCTGGCAAACTTTATGAGAGTCCACCTGTTTACCTCCCTCGGCGCGCTTAAGACGGGGATGGATATTCTCTTAAAGCAGGAGAATGTCAGGCTGGATCGTCTGACAGGACACGGCGGCCTGTTCAAAACGGAGGGCGTTGCCCAGAGGATTCTGGCAGGAGCGGTCAATACTCCGGTCTGCGTCATGGAGACAGCAGGTGAGGGCGGAGCCTGGGGAATCGCCCTTCTGGCAGCCTATATGGCGGGAAAAGATGCGGATGAAAGCCTGACAGAGTATCTGGAAGAAAAGGTGTTCTGCGGGGCAGATGGGACGGTCATGAATCCGGAGCCTGAGGATATCGAAGGCTATGAAACATTCATGGAAAAATACCGGAAAGGCCTGACAGTGGAGAGAGCTGCAGTGGAAGCAGGAATCTGAAGCAGAGATCTGTTGTAGGCTGAACAGCTGTAAATTTGTGCAAAACTTCCTTTGCAAATCCGGATAAAATCTTATAATATATCAAAAGACGTGTTGCATTCACTGCGTAAAACCAGTCAGATGGATGCAGCACGTCTTTGTTATTTCATAGGAAACTCCGTTGTCTATGAATACAATACAGTGAAGGAAGGAGACGACAAAGATGCCAAAGAATAAAATGCAGGGATTTATTTTCGGAGTGATCATGTCGTATGCCATGGCATACGGCATGGAAGTGTACAATATCGCGATCAAAGAGGGGGTCAATCTGGCCGCAGGAGGATTCAGCAACATGACAAATATCGTTTTCTTGGAGGCGTTAAAAGAGGCAGCATACATGGGACTGATTGTGCTTTTGGTTTCCAATCTCTGGGGGAACAGGCTTGGCGCTGCATTCGCTGCCAGACATTGTGATCCGAAAAGGGATAATCCGTACATATGCCAGCTTCTGCGCCAGGCCGGGACAGTTGCTGTGATATGTCCGACAATGAGTCTGGTGGCATCCATCCTGTTCAATGTGATTCTGGGCGGAGAATCAGTGTGGCAGCTCCCGGCAATCTGGGTGGGGACATTTTTGAAGAACTTTCCGATGGCGTTCTTTTGGAATATGTTCGCTGCTGCTCCATTTACCCACTGGATTTTTGCAAAGATTTTCCGGGAGAAGCAGTGAACTGGAGGGACGGGATCAGGAGGAGCGAAGCCCTGAGCCGTCCTCCATCCCCGCAGAATACATTTCAGAAGTCGCCTCTGTTTTCGGACGTTTTACACACGGAAGTTAGTGAATTTTATAGCTGCTCCTATATTGACATTTATATCTTACAAGTGTAATATATAATAAAGTATTACAAATGTAAGAACAAAAATAGATGAAAATAGATGGAGGAGTATCCGGTATGAGACAAGAGCGGTACAGGAGAAAAAGACGGCGCGAAAATTATGCTGTCCGCTTTATCCTGGGGACAGTCATTCTTACAGTGGTATTCTTAGGGCTCATTCTAGCCTGTGCCGGACTGGATTTTCTACAGCCGGTGAATGGGGTGAAAGAGGATCACAGGCCGACTGCCAGAGTGGTGAATGCGGCGGGGCTTGAAGAAGATGAGAAAGTGAAGAATGAGATAAGAGATGGAGAGCTTTACAGCCGGACGGGGATTCTTGTCCGGCTTTCGGATGGGGCTGTTATGGCTCAGTATAATCCGAAGGAGCGGATATACCCTGCGTCTCTGACGAAGATTATGACATGTATCGTTGTACTTGAACATACAGATGATCTGAATAAACCGGTCACGATCGATGGAAAGACTTACAACGAGCTGTACGAACAGGAGGCGTCGATGGCCGGATTTTTCCCGGGAGAGGAAGCGCGGGTGATTGATCTGCTCTACGGGAGCATCCTGCCGTCAGGTGGAGAGTGTTCGGCTGCCCTGGCCGGGTATGTATCCGGGCTGGAGTCCTCTTTTGTGGAGCTGATGAATGAGAAGGCAGAAGAGCTTGGGATGAATCGGACGCATTTTGTAAATGCCACGGGACTTCACGATGAAGAGCAGTATTCAACAGTAGAAGATATGGCTAAGCTTCTTAAATATGCCCTGCAGAACGAGACCTTCCGGGAAATATTCTGCTGCAGGAGCTACGAGGTCCCGTCCACAAACCAGCATTTGGGTGGTTTTACAATAGAAAGCAGTGTTTTTTCTCTTAGAGACGACTGGACATTTGAAAACGGTGAGATACTGGGCGGAAAAACAGGGTTTACCGATCAGGCCGGATTATGTCTGGCAACGCTGGCGGTTGTTGGAGGCGAGGAATATATTGCGATAACGGCCGGAGCAGAGGGAGATCACTCGACGGAGCCATGGCATGTCTATGATGCGTTTTACTTATACCGTCTGATCGAAGCATTTGATTGAACCATCGTGAAAAGTAAATTTTTTTGTTTTATAGAAAACTTTGCCGTTTATGGAATAAAAGCCTCCGGGCGGGAGGCGCACGCCGCAACAGGGATATGTAGGAATAAGGAGAAAAATGAAGGATAAAAACAGGTTAAGAGG
>JAHZHF010000010.1:0-10280 GCA_019420405.1 Clostridiales bacterium | reverse complement strand
AAGAGGTGTTGTGCTGGGGATTTTTCTGGGAGTTCTTTTTTTGCTCCTGATTGTGAGACTTTTTTATCTCCAGATTGTACGGGGAGAAGAGTATGCTGAAAATTTTTCTCTCAGGATTAAGCGGGAGATCACTCTTCCGAGTACCAGAGGAAATATATATGACAGGAATGGTGTCCTTCTGGCCGGAAATGAGCTGGCCTGGGCTGTTACGCTGGAGGATCAGGAGAATTACAGTACGGAGCGGGAGCGGGCGCTGGATCTGAATGGAAAGATATACAGGCTGACAGAGATCATAAAGAAGCATGGAGATTCCGTGGAGCACACGATTCCTGTACGGATCGGAGCAGAAGGAAAGTATGAGTTTTCAGAAGAGGGATTTGCCCTGGAGCGCTTTCTGGCTGATGTGTATGGAAGAGCCACCATAGAAGAAATGTTGCAGGAGGAGAGAAATGTGACGGCGGAGGGGCTGATTTCTTTGCTTGAAGAGCGTTTCTGCGTCCATGCGCAGGATGAGAAAAAATATACACTAGAAGAAAAGCGGCAGTATGGGCTTCCTGAGACTCTGAGTCAGGAAGAGATTCTGGATCTTGTAAATATACGGTATGCTCTTTCGCTTCAATCCTACCAGAAATATCTGGCTGTAACTGTGGCGGGAAATGTGTCGGAGGAGACTGCGGCAGCGGTGATGGAGAGTCAGGCCGAGCTGCCCGGCGTAAATATTCGTAAAGAAAGCATCCGGGTGTATCCGGGCGGAGAGGCGTTCGGCCCTGTTATGGGATACACGGGAAGGATATCAGAGGAAGAGTTAAGCGAAAAATCCGGGGAAAAAGATGGGGACAGCTATACTTCGGAGTCTGTGGTAGGCAAGTCGGGAATGGAGCAGTATCTGGATGAAATGCTTCAGGGAAAGGACGGAAAGCAGGAAGTATACATCGATAATCTGGGAAAAGTGACGGAGGACCTGGGCGTGACGGAGGAACCGGGAGCGGGAAAGGACGTTTTTCTCAGCATTGATGCGGAGCTTCAGCAGGAAACCTATGAGATACTGGAGCGGAAGATTGCAGATATCCTGCTGGAGAATCTGATCGATGCGAGATTCTTTGACGAGACTGAGATTGGAGATACGACGGAAATCCGCATTCCGGTATATGATGTTTATGCGGCGCTGATGACCAATGGGAAGATCGACAGGAGCCACTTTCAGGCAGAGGATGCCTCTGAAAATGAAAAGGAAGCGTACCGTATTTTCAACGGGGAGAAAGAACAGGTGACAGAAGAAATCCGAACACTTCTGGGAAATACCGGAATGAAGTACCGGGACATGGACTTGGAACAGCAGACATACGCTGATCTTGCTGCCGGAGAGATCGGGAACATGGGAGACGGCAGCAGAGGGGAGGACTCGGAGATCCTTGCTCTCTGGGAGTCCGGAGAATTGTCCCTGAGAGAATATATGTACGGAGCGGTTGAGGAAGGCTGGCTTGATCCGGCAGCAGCCGGGGCAAAAGGAGAGTATCTGACCGGGGACGAGGTCTGCGATCAACTGTCGGAAGTGCTGCTGGAAACGGTTTCCGACAGCGGGGAGCTTGATGAGATAATTTACAAAAATCTTGTTTTAAGCGATACAATACCGCCGGAACAGGTGTGCATGATCCTGTATGAGCAGGGGGAGCTGAACATGGAGGACGTAGATTTTGAGCAGTGGAGGCAGGGTGCTATAACTACCTTCGAACTGATCAGGCGGAAGCTGCAGAATCTTGAGATAACGCCGGCAGATCTTGCGCTGGATCCCTGCTCTGGTTCAGCAGTTGTTACAGACACGGATACAGGAGCGGTACTGGCATGCGTCAGTTATCCTGGGTATGACAGCAACCGTCTTGCGAATCAGATGGACGAGAACTACTATTATAAAATATATAACAATGATTCGCTTCCGCTGTATAACAGGGCGACGCAGCAGTTGTCGGCTCCGGGATCTACATTTAAGCCGGTTACTGTGGCAGCGGGACTCGAGGAGGGGGTGATAGACACAGGAACGCAGGTTGTGTGCGACGGCGTGTTTGATAAGGTTTCTCCTCCGCTTAAATGCTGGAATACATCGGGACACGGTTCTGTGAACAGTGCGGCGGAATCCCTGGAGAATTCGTGCAACGACTATCTGTGTGAAATATCCTGGCGGCTGGGAATGATGGGAAGCGAAGCGTATTCGGATGACCAGGCGCTTGCATATATACAGAAATACTCCGAGATGTTTGCCCTGGACGAGAAAAGCGGGATCGAGCTGGAAGAGAGTGCACCTCAGGTGACGGACAGTTATGCGATCCCTTCAGCAATCGGGCAGGGAACCCACAACTTTGCAACAGTACAGCTCGCACGTTATGCTGCGGCGCTGGCGAATGGAGGAACGGTTTTCCGCCTCACCTTGATCGACAGTGTAGATGGGGTGAAGAAGGAGCCGGTTACAGAAAAGAAAGTGGAGCTGTCTGAGTCGACGTGGGATGCCGTGCATACCGGAATGGAGATGTATGCCGGGGGGACTGGGCTGCTGGATGGTATTCCGGTCAGCGCGGCCGGAAAATCAGGCACGGCCCAGGAGGTGAGAACAAGGCCGGATCACGGTCTGTTTATCGGATATGCCCCGGCAGAGGAGCCGGAGATCGCTGTGGCGGTCCGTATTGTAAATGGATATGAGGCGGCCGGAGCGGTGGAGTGTGCGAAAGAGATATTTGACAGTTATTTTAAAAATGAAGAGGCTGTCGGGGAATAGATAGTCGTGTTAAAAGGGCTGCTGAACGACGGCTTTTTCTTTACCGTCGATCAGCAGCATTCTTTTTTATACTTGATGCTTTGTGTAAGAATGAATAGTTGCTTTTATCCAAATAGGTATTTCAATAATGCTGAAAATTAGTATCATAAATGGGAGCCAAATAGACGCTGAACCAATATGAAGAAAATTAGTATCTACCAATTCATAAAATAAACTATTTGATAATCCCACTCCTCCTGTTGGCAAGATGCACTGTACCCACATACCCATAATTTCCGGCAAAACCGCTGAAACAAACATCGGAATGAAACAAAGCAGTAAAGCTAAGGATGTTGTAGCGTAAACAGAATTCATGTTGCTTGATAAACAGAGAATACAGCATACCGTTGCAAGCAGCGATAATAAACCAGCGACAACGACAATGAGTTCTGTCTGGCCGATATTTATAGGCAGAAAACTTGTCGCTGAATATGGTACTTGCAAAGATGTTTCACAGCTTTCCCATCCAAAAGCAGTATTTTCAATAAGCAAAAAGATAGATGTACAGATTATATACAACAAAGCAACAATAGTTAAACCAGCTTTTATTCTGGCTGCTGCCAATTTATTTGTTCCGTATTTGGTACAACGCAGAATATGATCTGAACCAGTCTGATACTCATTTGAAAATACGGGAGCAATAATGAGGGCTCCTACAATCACAAGTACAAATATGAGCAAATTTAGATAATCTAAAACTGTACCATCAACTCCTGGATAATAGGTAAACGGCATTTCAACACGACTATATAGCGAATTTGCTTGATTGATAGCTGTTGGGTATGCGGCCTGTTCCGCCTCCATCACGTTGTTTAGACGTTTGTAACACTGTTCATAAAAGTTTAAAGCATCTTTTTCAGTTAATTCACTGATGTTTGCGGCCGTACTCGTTTGTGGGTCTGTATAAATTTCTCTCAATCGGTAAATCCAGCGATATATAGGAGCAATTTTTTTATAGTATTCACTACGGGGCATATCACCTGTAAAAATTCCATCTTCTCCATACTGACTTTCGCTTTCTTGATACTGTTTAAGGGCAAAGGCGATTTTGTCAGGTGTCATTTTACCTGTATAGCTTTCCCATTCCTGTTTCCTCATGGAAATAGCTTCCATTCCGTTGACTGTAATTTCTCCTCCATTAGCCTGATAAGTATATTCGACATAGGATATTGGAAGATAGGATAAGACAAAAGTCAGTATGATACTAAAAAGAATCAATATCCTCACAGACTTCGTTTTTAATTGTCGTTTTACTTCAACAGAGTATAGACTCATGTCATCTCACCTCCAAGTTAGGCATTTCTTGAGGGAACAGATACAAATATAAATCTTCTAAACGAGGCAACACTTGTACCGCATTACCAATAAGCGGCTTATCTGCAAGAAAACGGATAGAAACATTATTCTCGCCTTCATTTCGCAAATTGATAATTTGAAGCGTATTTTCATATTCTGGAAGTTCGGAAACAGGTATTGTACAATTCCAAACTTTTCCTTCCACCATTTTCACTAAATCTTCAGTTGTTCCAACGGCTAAAAGTTTACCGTCTTTCATAATTGCATTGCGCGTTGCAATATATTCTACGTCAGAAACGATATGCGTTGATATTAACACAATGCGGTTGTGTGCAAATTCTGAAAGAAGATTGCGAAAACGCACGCGTTCACCAGGATCAAGCCCACTGGTCGGCTCATCTAAAATTAGAATCTCCGGTTCGTTTAATAATGCCTGGGCTATTCCTACACGTCGCTTCATACCGCCGGATAGCTTTGAAATCTTTTTGTTTTGAACATCAGCCAGAGTTAATCTTCCTAATAATTCTTGTATTTTTTTGCGGCTTTCTTTTTCGGGAAGGCCCTTTAATGTCGAAATGTATTCTAAATAGTCCTTAACAGTAAATTCTGGATAAAAGCCAAATTCCTGTGGTAAATATCCGAACACATCGCGATACTGTTCGTTTAATGTAGTAATAGGTACTCCGTCGTAAATGATTTGTCCAGAAGTGGGTTTCATAATTCCTGCGATCATTCGCATGAGAGTGGTTTTCCCGGCCCCGTTTGCTCCTAATAGCCCCCATACTCCAGGAGTAAGATTTAAGGTGACATTCTGAACAGCTTTTTTGTCCTTGAAAGATTTTGAAACATTGCTTATACATAATTCCATAATTAAAGCTCCTTCCTTATGATAAAAGCTGCATTTCCTCATAAGAAGAACGATAAAGTATATATCGTATCTGATAAATGCAAAACAGAATAAGAACGATACATATTGCTGCCCATTTGAGAGAAAAAGCCTGTTGATAAAATATTGGATAAGTTTTGTCGAGTATTGTAAAAGCTAAAAATAATACTATACAGATCACAACGCTGTTTTGAGAAATTTTTTCTATTGGAGTGTGTCCAATAAGGTATAGCAATCCACTGCTTGCAATCAAAAATGGGAGTAATAAATATAAAAGAATACTTTTTGTTCCCAATGGGGTATTTATAATAGCAACACATAAAATACTACTTAGCATGGAAATATCGCCAATTCCAATAATCAATAATTTGGCCAACAGCTGTTTTGTTGCTGAAAAGCGGGCAGCAGTTTCTATTTCATACGTTTTGTAGCGTATAGAACGTTGAATGAATGGAACGGCTGACATTAAAACTAATATAGAAATACAACATAGTAACAACGCCACATTTCGCGGATTGTTCAAAATATAATCTCCCCAAAATACCAACAAATAACTAAGGCATAGTAGTACAATTGTTTGAGCAAGCCATATTTTCCAGCCAACAAATTTTATCTGAGTGGTCAAAAATTTTGAGAATGTAATGCGGGGTCTAACAACTCTTTTTTCCCATTCATTTTTTGCTAATGATATGGTCTTTTGTAAATGTTCATAGCGAACAGGAATTTCCACATCTTGCATTGAGCTTCTCAAAAGATTTCTAAAATTCTGTTTTCTCATGCTTTATTTTCCTCCTTTCCATTCGCTTTTGAGTTTTTTTAAGGCGGTTCGTAATCGTGATTGAACTGTACGAAGTGGTAGATTGACCACTTCGGAAATCTCACGCATAGTTAAGTCCTGCCCAAATCTTAAAAGAACTATTTCCTGCAAATCATTTGGCAATCTATTAACAAGTTGTTTCAGAAGTAAATCTGATTGCACTTCTTCAAACCCCGGATCTGAATATGCAAATTCAACTGGTATCTCATCTAAAGATATATCGGAACACCAATTTTTTCGCCGCATATCGGCGCAGGTATTTGCGGCAATTTGATATAAAAATGATTTGAATTTTCCCTGATGGGTATATCGGTCAAAATAACGTATTACTTTCAAAAAAGTTTCTTGTGTTGCGTCCTCCGCAAGAGAACGATTTGGAGCGTGCCAAAGACAATAACGCAATATTTCAGGATAAAACTGTTTGATGAGTTCATCAATTGCGCCAGCATCTCCTTGCTCCATTCTCTGTATCAATTCATCTTCACGCGTCAAGATTATTCCTCCTAAGGGTGTCCCCTCATAAATATATAACGAAACATATGCCCCAAACTGATTTGATTTCAGAAGCTTTTACAAATTTTTCTGTCACGGATGGCCGCCGCTATGGTTTCGCCTCTGCCGATATGCAACGGTATGATACGGGTGGTTGCCATGAAGAAGCCTCCTTTCCAAAAAGAAACGGCCTGCCGCCGCAGACCGTTTTCAATCTTTCTCTGTCAGAAGTTTATCTAATTGTTCAAATCACTCAGGATATTCATCGCAATTCTGGAAGCAGTATTTCCGTCGGCGTGGGGAGAGTCCCAAAGCCTGAGTGCGAAGCTGTATACATGATCTTCGCTTTCGAGAAATCCGACAAACCAGCCGTTTATATTTTCGCCGTCTGCCGTCGCGCCTGTTCCGGTTTTCCCGTATAACTTTCCGGCATCGCTTTCCGCGAGGAACATGGCGTCCTTTACGGCCTGGATGTTTTCTTCACCGAATCCCCAGGTGTTCTCAAGAAGCCCGGACAGGAGCTCGGTCTGTTCGACCGGAGAAATCTTGAGGGAAGATTCGGCCCAGTAGTTATCGACTCCGCCGGTCAGATCACAGTTTCCATAAGCGATCCGGCTGTAGTAGGAGTACAGGGACGCTGATCCCAGGCTGCGGTCCAGATCCTGAAAATACCAGTTGACCGAGTTTTGCATGGCGGACGAGAGTGTCTGATCGCTGTTCCATGAGCCGATAGAATACTCTGTTCCATCCCAGGACAGGCCGGAGGATTCAGGAGTGATAATTCCCTCTTCCAACGCAAACAGGCCGCTGTATATCTTGAAAGTAGAGTCAGGAGACACCCTTTTTGTGCTCATGTCTTCATTGTAGATCTTGTATTGATCCGTGGTGGTGTCATACAGTACAAAAGTGCCTTCTCCTTCCGGAAAGTAGGAGGAAAGATCAATGGATTCCACATGCTTCCCGGCCAGGCTGTAAGGGGAGTTCGAAGCAGCATAGGCGGTCAGGAGAGGACTCGCGGTGTATACGAGTACTGCGGCGAGCAGCAGAAAACATACTCCCCGGACTTTCTGTGTACGGGTGTCCTCCCTGTAGTCTGCGATTTCCTGGATACGCCGGAATATTACTGCCTTTTCTTCCCCCAGATAAGAAAGCGGGGAAAGGAAGGCTCCCTGACGCAGCTTTTCGGCATAATGGATCAGGGTGAAGCCGTAAGCGGCTGCCTGCTCCCGGCCGACCGTGCGGATCACAGAGTGGTCACATGCGATTTCCCGGTCCTTCCGCATGAGCCGGAATCCGTACCAGATCAGCGGGTTAAACCAGTAGATGATCTGGAAGAGACATGCGGCATAATTCAGCACTGCGTCTTTGCGGCGGTAGTGCTGCAGTTCGTGAAGAAAAATAAAACGCACCTCTTCTTCACCGAGCAGAATATCCATGTCCTGAGGAATCATTACTTTCGGGAAAAGAATTCCGTAGGATACAGGGCTGGAAATCCGGCAGGAGGCGTAAAGTCCGACTCTGCGCTTTATTCCAAGTTCCCGGCAGCACGACTGATAGCAGGCGTACAGCTCAGGTTCATTCTCAGTAGTGACAGCACACGCGGTTTTCTTAACAAGATGAATCCGGAATATATTGTATGCAAAGTACAGAGCGGCAATACAGCAGCCGGCGAGCCAGATGCCCCAGATCCAGCGGCTCAGCGAAGCGGAGGCATTGCTGTTCATGGATACTCCCAGATCGGATACAACGGTTTGGCCGGAGGGAGCCGCACTGCCGGCCTGGCTCAGCATCTCAGAGGATCCGGCCGCGGTGTGCGGCGAAAAGAACTGGCTCAACCGGACCAGGAAACTTTCCGGCCCGGATGTGCTCCAGGGCACAAACGGCAGAACCAGAGCCAGCACAAAAAGATACCAGACCAGGTACCGGCTCGATGCTGAGATATGTTTTCTCCCCAAATACCTGCACAGCAGAAGCAGGCCGAGAAGAATGGCAAGCACTGCGTTACAGAGCAGGAAATAAAATGGAAATGTCATTTTTCTTCACCACGGTTTAATTTTGAATTAATCATTTCGTACATCTTCTTAAGATCACTGTCAGAGAGCTGAGAGCCTGACAGAAGAGAGGAGAGCAGAGGCGCTGCCTCCCCGTTGTAAAATCTGTCCAGAAAGAGATGATTTTCCTGAGACAGATATTTGTTCTGTGAGATAATAGGGTAGTAATAATACATACGTCCCCTCTGCTCATAGGCAATAGCGTGTTTGGCCGTCAGCCTGGATAAAAGGGTGTGTACGGTTTTGCTGCTCCAGTTATGAGATTTGGGAACTCTCTCGCACACTTCATTTGTGCTGATCGGAGAATTGGCCCATATGATTTTCATAATCTCGTATTCTGCTTCTGAAATCTGAGGTAATTTGTCCATTGTAATCGTGCTCCTTAGTCTTACTTTTGTAGTAATTATAAAAAAAGAAATCTGAAAGGTCAACATTAATGTTGACAAAAAGGGGAAAATAGAGCAATATTAATACTACACATGTAAGAAAAAGGCGAGCGAAGAATTAAGACTAAATATTGCGATGAAGATATAAGAATGGAGGGACAGGTGGGATATGAGAAATGGGTGGATGGTTAATAAAATGCCGGATACGCGGCGGGGTTTGTGTTTCCTTATGATTTTTCTGTCCCTGCTGTCGGCGGTATTCCTCCCGGGCTGTTCGGCAAAGGGCGCGGATGAGGAGAACTCAGATCCGGATGCGGTTGTACAGAGCGGGACGGATGAGGAGGATATCTATGCTGTGGAATATCTGGAGATGGATGAGAAGGAGAAAGCCGGGGCACAAAAGCGTGTGACCGGACTTATGGAATCATGCAGGGATCTCTATGAGGCCGCGGATAAAGGAAATGATTCAAATATCGTGCTGGGAGAAGATGTGGTACACCAGATGGTCAGCGCAGCGTCAGAGGAAGGACTGGCGGTGACATGCGGGAGTTACGATCTCAATATGACGAACTATGAGACGGTTGACAGCGCTCTGAGGAAAGGGATGGAAGGAGAGGAGGCCGAAGCATTCTTTTTTGAGATCACAACAAGCGGCTCATTTCAATACTTCGGCCTCGACATGAAAGAAGGAGACCTGGCTGTCACTTATGTAAATGCCTCATTTGATGAGAAAATGGAGATTAAGATCAGGGAGCTGGAAAAGTTTCGTGCATATGAGTGGAACTACACAGAGAAAGGGTGGCTTATATGGGAGAAGGCGCTGTCGAAAAATCAGGAGATGGATATGCACAGCTTCTGCCGGATTCTCCCCCTGGACGAAATGTGCAGGGAGCTTGGAAATCAGTACATCACTCCGGTCAGTTATTTCAGCAATAACCTGTTCCTGGCGGACTGGGACATGGACAGCATGGAAAATATAGAGTTTAATGACCTGTATGATTACCTCTTTGAAATGAAATACGGTACGGCGCCGGATGAGAGCAAATACGAAAACGGGATTCCGAAGGCTGAGTTTGAGGAAGTGATACAGACATATTTCGACATTACAACAGAGGAGCTGGAAACCTATGCAGGATACAACCCGCAGAGTGGGACGTATCCATGGGAACCTGTCGGACCCTGGAATCACGTAAAGCAGCTTCAGCCTTTCCCGGAGGTGGTAAGCTGTATGGAGAACGACGACGGCTCCTGGACTCTTCGGGTGGAAGCGGTCTTAAAGGAGGAGGGGACGGACTGTTCTTTCCGTCATGAGGTGACGATGCAGGAAAAGGATGGAAGATGGATCTATACCGGGAATCGGGTGGAAAGAGGAATGGGAGGGAAAATTCCGGGCTATAAAGCAAGGTGGGAATACAGCTAACAGCTATTTAGTTCATTAACTCCCTGTCTCCAATCATCCGAAAACAGGGTGGTTCGCGAAACGTATTCTGCGGGGATGGAGGACGGCTCATGGCTTCGCTCCAAGGGATAAGGGAAACTACAAAGT
>JAHZHF010000001.1 GCA_019420405.1 Clostridiales bacterium | reverse complement strand
GCAGAATACGTCTTCAAAATACTCTCTGATTTCGGAAGTTTCTAGCCAGGGAGTTCATGAACTATATAGCTGCCGCCTATATCTTTCGATATCTCGTAAGCATTAGATTTCCGCTCTCGGTATGGGTGCCATGCGTCTCCCTGTCATTGACGGCAACGACGCAGAAATAGATGTAAAAACCACAGAAGAGATGGTCTCATATGCCATGGAGCACGGGATCAACTACTATGATACTGCCTGGGGCTACCATAATGGGAATTCCGAGTCCGTCATCGGAAATGCTCTGAAGCGTTATCCGCGGGACAGCTTCTTTCTGACTACGAAGTTCCCCGGATATGATCTTTCCAACATGGATAAGGTGGAAACTATTTTTGAAGAACAGCTTAAGAAGTGCCATACAGACTATTTTGATTTCTATCTCTTTCACAATGTATGCGAGATGAATATTGACGCTTATCTGGATCCGAAATATGGGATCTACGATTATCTTATGGAGCAGAAGGAAAACGGACGGATCCGCCATCTGGGATTTTCTGCACACGGAAATTATGAGACGATCAGCCGCTTCCTGAAAGCATATGGGAAAGACATGGAATTCTGCCAGCTCCAGCTGAATTATCTGGACTGGACGTTCCAGAGCGCGAAAGAAAAAGTGGAGCTTTTAAAAGAGTACAATATTCCCGTATGGGTGATGGAGCCTTTGCGCGGCGGCAAACTTGCTTCTCTTTCCCCTGAAAACGAAAAGAAGCTGAAAGCGCTCCGCCCGGAGGAATCGATCCCAGCCTGGGCCTTCCGCTTCCTCCAGACAATCCCGGAGGTGACGGTGATTCTCTCAGGCATGTCAGACATGACACAGCTCCAGGCGAATATCCGCACCTTTGAGGAAGACAAACCGCTCTCTGACAAAGAGATAGAGACACTTCTCAAAATCGCGGACGATATGCTCGGCAAAAAGACGCTTCCCTGTACGGCATGCCACTACTGTGTCAGCCACTGTCCCCAGGGACTGGACATTCCGGAGCTTCTCAATCTGTATAATGAACATGTATTCACAGAAGGCGGGTTCATCGCTCCCATGGCGCTTTCTTCCTATCCGAATGACAAAAAACCGGACGCATGTATCGGATGCAGAAGCTGCGAAGCTGTCTGTCCGCAGCAGATTAAGATTTCAGAAGCAATGGCTGATTTTGCTGAAAAGCTCCGCGTTTGATATGCAGTTCCCTATATGTGTTCTCAAAACGCAGAAACTGCCCCGGATTTTAAAAATGATTCCGGGGCTGTTCCTATATACTCTGCAGTATTGTACGCTTTTATTCCAACACTTCTACTTTACAGTAATGTTCTTTCGTTTTGGTGTTATAACTGATGCCGACTGCAAGAATTCTTCCTGTATATTTCGGTCGTTCGGCAAGCTTACCCTTAACTCTTAATATATATTCCTTATCTTTAATCTGCTGTATTGCTTCCTGGGGATCGGCATCTATTTTCAATTCAATTATAATTGTATCCGCACCTTTCCTTTCCGGATAAAAAATGAAATCTACAAATCCTTTTCCTGCTTTATCTTCTCGTTCTACACGGTATTTATCTCTTGCTGCCAGGTATACCAAATTTATAATTGCCGACAATTCTACTTCATGATTATATGACAGAATCCCCGCCTCTGTATTATGAGCATACTGGAGAATCGACGCCATTGTTGTCGTGTCACCTTCTAATGTTGCCTTTAACATCCTTCCTGATTCTTTAGCCAGCCGGTGAACATAACCAAGGCTGTCACTGGACATCAACAGCTCATTATATTTATCCATCAGTTCTCTGTTTGGAATAAATACTTCTGAAGCCTCCTCGTCATATGTCAGAAGCCCGTACACGACCATAGCTGAATAAATCTGATTTTTCGTATTCAATTCATTACTCACTGCCGAATACCCATCAAGTCTGATCTCAATATGTTCTCCGGAAACCATCAGCGCAATGTCATCCCTTACCTCAGTTATATTATTCCGAATATAATAAAAGATCTCATCATACGGCCCTGAACTGGTCCAGTAATTACTAATCTGATTATCTGTAAGTGCGGAAACGACAGACCGGGGATTATAAAGCCTTTCCCCTGCCGCGGTATGATATCCGTCATACCACTCTGTCAGGTCTTTTCTTTCGATTCTGCACATTTCAGTCGTATTTTTATAAATCTGAAAGAGCCGGTCAACTTCTCCATCATTAAATCCAAAATACTCGCTGAACTTCATTTTTGTCGCCATGTCATATTCCAGAAACATATTAAGCTCGGATCCGCTCGAATACTTGGCTATCGGGAGAATTCCGGTCATATATGCCAGCTCCGTATAAGCCTGCCCTTTCAGCAGATCTCTTAAAAATTCAAGATATGCTTTTTTATCCTCTTCCCGGATAAAGCTCTTATGGAAGACGGCATCCCATTCATCCATGATAAAAATAAATCTTTCGCCTGATTGTTCAAATACCATTTTCAGGTTATCCCACACCGCATGATCCGGCTTAACTCCCGCTTCCGGATACGCTTCCCGCAGATCGTGGTTCAGTCCGTCCTGTATGCGGTCTATATACCGGGAGTATTCCGTACAGTTTCTGGGCATACGGCTGAAGTCAATGTATATGACATTATGTTTGTTTATATGTGCAGCATAATATTCTTTTTCTTTATTTACTGCTTTCGATGCAATTTCCAGATTTTGAAAGACGTCTTCCGCATTCACAGCATTTCCGAAGAAAGCCCCGAGCATATTTGCCATAACGCTTTTCCCGAAACGGCGCGGTCTTGTTATGCACAGATATTTCTGCCTGTCAATCTCAACAGAATCTATCACTTTTGTCAGCAGCAGAGTTTTATCAACAAAGAAACGCATTTCCGTGATATCCTTGTACGCTTCATATGGCATACGGCTGTTAAAAACATTCCCATATAAATATCCCCTTCCGCAGAATAAGATAATACGCATCAAACGATCCTGCCCTTTTTTATCTTACACCTACTTTACCATAGAACAGGGAGTTCTGCCAGCGGAACTCTCCTGCCACATACAAAACATACATAATCCCGCAGCAGTTCAGTCCACGCTGTTTGTCACGCCTCAAATCAATACTGTTTCATATTGGTTCATGCTGGTAAACTCCTGATATACCAGATTTTCTATCCGAAACCGTATAACAAACGGTTCTCTGCTCAGCTTGTCAAATACCCCTGACAGTCTCTCAATCTCGCCGCGCCCATATCTGCCCGGCTTATAATAAGCCGCCGTAATATGAGGGGTCAGGGGATAATTCAGTCTTACCGCCTGCTGCAGTTCTTCATACATCGACATAATTCTCCTGCAGTCTGCTTCTTCTGCGGGCTCGAATCCGATCACAACGCTGGTATTTACCATATTAAACACCCAGGTCATCCTTATCTCTACAGGTTCTTTCTCCCGCTCCCATATTCTGTGCAGAATTTCTGCCGCCGCTGTACGGACTCTCTGCATATCTGCTTCTGCCGCTCTGCCTGCTCCTTCGTTCAGCAGATCGTGAAGCGTCATGTGAAAGGAATCTTTTTTCAGCGGTTCCGCCAACATGTCTCCGCAGTTTTCATAAAGAGCATTCTGTATATTTTCAATCCTGTCTTTTGCTTCTTCCTCAAGCAGAAACACGGTAGTGTTTCCGGCAAAGGGAAGGAATTCTCCGTTTCTCCCTACTTTTACCGTCAGGCTGTCCCGTGTTTCGAAACAGCCTTCCCGCGGAAGGCTGTCTCTTGAAAAGCCCTGAGTTCTGTCCCGGAACTGGTTCAAAGTCTCTATTTGCAACATTGCGTCCCCCCAGTACACTAATATTTGTAATTGATGTCGGTACATCTGATCAGCCGCTCGGCATTTCTGTATGCCACGTCATCCGCATACGCCCGTTCGGAAACACTGTACAGATACTCCAGTCCGGACTGAACTTCCGGCGGTCTGTAGAATGTCCGATGTGCATCAGAACCCAGGAAACCGGCCAGCTTCTCCTGGATCATCCATCTTGCATTCTCCCTGATCCATCCGGCCGGCTCTTCTGTCAGGCTGCACGCATTGATCTGGCACAGGCATCCGGCCGCGAGCATTCTCACAAGCGCCGCTCGGTCATGATATGCAAAGCGATACCGCTCCGCATGGGCGATGATCGGACGCCAGCCGCATTCTCTCAGCTTTTCCGTGCATCTTTCTGCTTCCTCCGCCTCTGCTCCCTGATGAAATTCAGCCAGGACATAGCAGGTTCCATTCATAGACGGGATTCTTCCGGCCTCAAGTCCGCGCAAAACTTCCTCTATGGAATATTCTTCGAGCAGAACTTCGCATCCGGGAAAGATTTCCACATCCGGCCAGATCTGTCCGGCTTCCTTTTTCAGCTTCCCGTAATTTTCCCTGACAAGATCCGCATCCGAAAAGAACGCACTGCTGTGGGGAGTGGCGAATATCTTCCGGATTCCCTGGGCGTATGCCATCTGAAGCATAGACAGCGCCATCTCCATATTCCATGCCCCGTCGTCCACTTCCGGAATCAAATGCATATGGATATCATAAACCGTTCTCATCTGCCACCCTCCCGCGTAAGAGATATCTTTTATAATATTTCAGTCTCACATATCTCAGAACCCGGCGGTAATAAACCGGATTCGCCGCTCCTCCCACGATGCCGACGACAGGAAGCCCCTGGATAAATTTCAGCATGAGCATATCAACTGCGAAGGCCTTCCCTGTTTCTTCTATTTGCTTTTTCAGAAGTCCATGGCTGCTTTCCATATTCCGGCTGCAGAGCATCGCATCTGCTTCCCGGTTGTTGGCTTCCCACTCGCCGCCTCTGGAAAGGGAAGCCTGCATCATCTTAAGGATCAGCACTTTTTCTTTCTCGTCTTCATATCTGAATCCATATCTCAGTGATGTTTCATAGACTCCTTTCAGAAGCATCCCGAGGAAAACAATGATATCCGGAAGACCGATCCCGAGAATCCCCAGTCCGATCCCTTCTGCGGATGTGACGGCCATATTTTTCATATCCGCCGCACCTGCATCTCTTCTCAGTTTTTTCAGATCTTTCCTGGTCTGACCAAGGTGGACAGCATAGTCATGTTCCTCATATTCTTTGAGGATCATATCCTTATCTATCCCCTTTTCGATCATAGAATCCCCGTATTTAAAGATGATGGAGAAGGCTTTTATAAACGCCTTCTCCAAGTTTACGCGGACTTTCTCCGGGATCTTTGTCTCCAGCTCTTCCTTCCATCCTGGTTTTGACTTCTGTGCAAGCCGGGCAAGCTTCTGTTCCTGCTTTTCAATATATAGAAGTTCTCTTTGAATCGTCATCTCCAAACCGCTGTTTACTTTCAACTTTCTCAGTCTCTCCTGACAAAATTATACTTTTACCGTAGGTCTGTTCAGAATATTATTTTTCACCGCATCCCGCATACGCACATATCCGGCGGACAGCTTTTCTCTGACAAATTTCAGAGCGGTTCGGATATTTTCACGCAGAGACTCGGTATGCTCCGAGAGGAATTCCACAGCCCGGTCAAACATATCCGAATACCATAACAGCGGTTTGCCAGATACACTGAGCATGCCTCCGATGATCCAGATACCGATTGCTGCGAAAAACGCGGTTCCCAGAAAGCCCATCGTATGCCCTAAAATATCAAGAAATATACCCGTAACGCCTAGCAGGATCAGCCCCATTCCAAGCACAAGCACCGTGTATCCGATTCCCTTCAGAATTTTTCTCGCTGTTTCCCAGGAGATAAGCCCTTTCTTCGCGTCCTGAATTACTCTCTCAGTCTCCATCGCCGCCGCAGTTGATACGGCCCAGAAAAACGGATCAGAAGCTTCTTCGTCCATCTCGATGTCCTCATCCTGATAGGCCATGTACACCGCGAGCGAGAAGTATGCTTTCCGTTCTTCATCCGCCCATCTTTCATCTGCAAAATTTCTGGCAAATGCTTCCACCTCTTCCGGCGGCATTTCCTGCAGGGCTTTGATGTCGCTTAAGGAAATAACGGAAGTTTCGAGGGCGTCAGCGAGCTGTTTTCTTGCCTCCTCCAGCATCTCATCCGTAACTATTGCGTTGCTCTCGATCTGAACGGCCCCTTTCACCTGAGAAAACATCTCATCATTTTCAAAGTTTCCTTCTCTCAGTATTTTTTCCAAAATACTTGAATCCAATGTTTTAATTACAACTATAGCATTTAGATACGCCGCATATTTTTCTTCATTTGAAGCTTCTCCCAGAGACGCGTCTATCTCTTCCAGAACAGCTTCTGTCCCTTTCTCCATATACGCGCTCAGCGTTTCATCGAACTTATGTATTCCCTCCAGAAGTTTATCCACAATCTTTTCCGCCTCTTCCTCTGTGATATCCCCGTATGCTTCTCTGTAGATATTCATCATGTTCTCTTTTACGCCTGCGTCTTCCCTGATGTGTTCCTGAAATGCCGCCATCATCTCTTCCAGAATCTTTTTGTATTTGTCGTTCATACTTCTTCCTCCTTCTTTTTTATTTACTACTGTTGTAATTAATATAATACTGTTGTAATTGTTTGTCAACCCCTTTTATTTAATTTCTATCGTAATATCTGAACTATCCTCCTCTTTCTCTGGAACTGCCGGCGTAATCTGCTCCTTGATTACTGTTTCGAACCCTTCCAGATCCATCGGGCTTCTCATCCTCAGCGTATCAAAAGCAATATCCGGTTCCTTCCGAAGCCAGTCCAGGAAAAGGATCGCTGTCAGCGGACTCATTTCAAATACGGTGGTAAGATCATGATATGAAATATCATGAACCGTAATATCCGGCTCTATCCCTTCGTTAAAAAACAGGATAAACGCTTCTTTTAAATCACTGTCCGTCATCCTCAGCCTTCTAACTGACCTGGCAATCTCTCTGTCCCGGTATCCCTTATTTGAAAGGAATCCGCGAAGAACGTTGTACGAAATACGAAGTATCATCCTTTTACCTCCCTGAACTCTGCTGTGATTATGCCAGCCATGCCAAATGCAAACAGTTCCAACGGCTGGTATCTGTAACCTGCCGGGTCTACATCAAATGTAACGTAATCCTGCATATTCGCCATCCATTCCGCAGTACGCATATTCTCATCCGTAAACTCCGGCTCTTCGCCTCTGCTCATCATTTCCAGAAGTTCTTCTATCTTGTGATCCTGATACGCATGGGACATTTCATGGATCACTGTATCCGCCGCATCGAGCAGAACGTCCCTGTCATTAATCAGGACGTAATCAATATTTATATAAAGCTTGTTTTCCAGGAAACGATAGGCTCCCTGCCTTCCCATTCCCATTTCCGACGATGTCTGAAAAACCACTTCCGGTTCCTCAATCTCCATACATTCCGCAACATCTCTTGCAAGATTGCGCAGGGCCTCCTGTCTCTCATCTCCGTTCATCTCCAGCAGCGCTCCTGCAATATCATTGCTGTAATGGCTCCTGATGCAGTCCCGAATCCTGTCAATCACCTTCTGATCCTGCTCCAGCGGTTTGAACTCTGTACAGGTATAGTGGAATCTTCTTCTTTTCCTGTTGATATAACTCACCAGGCTTACAACCCCTTCCGCTATCGTGTAACCGGCAAGGGCGCCCAGTAAAACAGATGCAATCACCAGTTCCATCGCTCTCCTCCTCTCTTCATCTTTCTTTCACAATCTGATTTATCCGTTCTCCTATATAGCGGTACAATTCTCTGTCATACCGGCTATCTCCATGGAGACAAGCCAGTCTTTCTTCGCTTATGTCAATTACCTCTTCGCGGTCGCTGTGATACTCACTGAAGGGGATCAGCACTTCTTCCTCTCTGGAAACCGGATTAAATCTGTTTTCATACAGAGAGATGTAGCACCTTGCAATATCTCCGCCGTTTGTCTCGCCATAAGGCCTGGCCTCGTCTATCGCCTGTTTCAGCATTTCTTTATAGATCCCCGGGTCATACGGCTTTGCCAACACCGCACTGCCCGCGAAATTTGTTTCCAGCGTCCTGTATCGCTCCTGAGCGCTCATCTTCCTGTACTTTTCTGTATTGCCGCCAAATTCCGCATACAGGGTTCTGCGGATCGCATCCTGGTTGATCTCGTGGATATCGGAGCCGGTCAGAAATTTTCTTCTTTTTCCTTTTCCGTCATCCGATACACAATAGTCCATAATTTCTTTCCAGAATCCGTCATCCTGCATCGTCTTCCCAAAAAGAACAGTCCGATTGCCCTTTTCATCGCACGCCTTGTCCACATTTCTGATATCCGCTTTAAATATATCTATGCACTCTTTTTCCGTCGGCATAAATACGTAATACTTTTTGTCAAACCTTCCGCTTCTGAGAAATTCCGGCGGAAGATTGGATACATTATTTGACGTTGCGAACAGAAAGCACGGTGCCGGCGGATCTTCCCCCTTTCGCTTTGGTTCCCCCTGCTCCTGCATCCATTTCAGCATCATTCCAAAACAACGCTGAACCTCTGCGGATGCGCTGTCGGATGCGCCTCCGTTCATACCTGCGAATGCTTTTTCAATCTCATCAATCCAGAGAACGCAGGGCGCCATGCTTTCCGCAAGCTTCAGCGCCTTTTTCATATTCGAAGCCGACTCACCCAGATAAGATTTCGTAATATTTCCCATATCCATACTGATCAGCGGCAGATTGAGCACTTTGGAAATCTTCTTTGCCATCATACTCTTTCCCGTGCCCGGAATCCCGCACACCAGCAGGCCTTTCGGAAAATCAATATTCCTGCTTCTCTTAAATTCCATTCGGTGATTCAAAATAAAATGGCACTTTTCCTCAAGATAATTCATCAATTCGTCCATACCGCCGATCTCAGGATCCTGAACAACCGTTTCATAATCAAGAATCCCTTCTTTGCTCAGCATCTGCTGCTTCTCCTGATTAATAATATCAAAGGCTACCCGCTCCGGCCTTTTTTCCGGAGGTCTGAGCGCAGTATACTGATTATTGGACAGATAATCTCCTTCATATATAATCCGGGTAAGTATGGTCCTGATCTTCTCCCTTCCGAATCCTTTCAGTCTGTCCGCAAGCTCTTCGATGTAACGTCTCTCCGGGCTTTCGCCGATCTCATCCGCAAATTTCCGGATGATCTCCTTGATTTCTGAAGCCTTCAGGCTTTCCGGCTCGATCACCGCCACATAGTCTTCCAGTCCTTTGGGGATGAGCAGTTCAGAATCAGCCAGAAGGAGAACCGAACGCCGGAGCGCGCTCTGTACAGATGAATTTAAATACTGCATCACATACCGCTGGATATTTCCTTCTGTGCGCTGTCTCCCTTCTATCCCCAGTGCATTCAGTGCAAGCTTATAGTTTTTCACTCCCAGAATAGCGGGAAACTTTTCTTCATGCTTCCTGATGAAATCCAGCGGGTCAATTACTGCTCCGGCCTGATATACCCGCACATTGCACTTCCATGAGTACTTTCCTCCCGGTTCTTTGATTGTCTCTTCCTTCGACGCCGCATACTGCTTGATCAGACCGGCCGGAACTGATTCAGTGACGGCCGTATCAGGATTTTCTCCCCTCCATCGCTTCAGTTCCACCATGCACTGCTCTTCAATCAGCGTATCCATGAAATGCATCTCATCCGTCAATATGTAAATAATCGGTGTATGTGACAAATATGCGGACACACTTTGGTCAATCAGCAGTTTATCCTGCAGAAATTCTATTGTTCCCACAGCCGTTCACCTCCTATGCAAAATACGCGGAAAGATCGTCAAGCATTTTCTGTACCGCCGGCTCCAGGCATGCACGAAGATTCTGTACTGTCGTATCTTTCTTGAACATTTTTCCCAATACTTCCTTCAGATAACGCTCACAGTATTCTACCAGCTTGGGTTTTCTGTTTTCATCCTCTATTCTCTTTATCTTTCTTTTCCGTTCATCCGGCGTCTGCACGTACTCCGTCGTGTCGATAATGCTGTTTAAGAATCCGCTCCCTGCGTAAGACAAGGCGGCAGCAACAATATCTTTAAAACTGTTCCCGAATGTATAGTTAATTACGTCTCCCGCAATGCTTCTCAATTTGGTTTCATCGATCTGAAGCATATAATTGACCGGAACTGTCTGATTATAGATACTGCTGTAAGTTTCATTCATCGTGCGGACAATCTCCGCTTTTTCATCAATAATCCCCTTCCTGATAGCCTGTTTCACCTTTAACTTGAAAGATTCCTGGTTTTGCAGTGACTTTAACCTCTCCTTGCAGACGTCACAGGCATACTTCACTGTCAAGTATCCATCCATATCCCGCCATTCAAGAAGACCTTTCCAGATTGCCTCATTGAAAATCGTATTGGCTAGCCCCTCACTCACCGATTTTGTGCATTTAGCGAGGAATTCTTCCTCTGTCAGCTTTTGAAGCAGTTTGTCCATAACATCCGGCAGTGCAAGCCTGGCCCTGATATCCATCTCGCCCGCATAAGCCATTCCCCGTGAGACGCATGTGGACGGATTCGGATCAATCGTGACAGTTTTGCCCGTGAATACTTTACCGGCAAGGGTTTGTACGAACCCCATTCTCGACGCTCCGCCCGTCAGTATGATAATTTTATACGGGCGGCCTTCCAGGCGCTTCTTTACCCCAAGAAAAAATTTTTCACATTCCTGATACCAGCCGCTCCCAGAAGATATCCCTGTTTTTCCGGTATATTTCCCCTCCCGGAAGATTACGCCGTCCTCGCCCTCCATAAACTGCCTGTCAATCTCAAATTTCAGCCCCATTCCCGAATATGACTGCCTGAATTTCTCCCGCTCGGAATTAAAGTAATTCTCCTTATTATTTCTGAGTTCAAGGAGCAGCCTCTGCCGGTTCTTTTCGAATTGTCTTACACTGTCTTTTTCCCCTTCTGATTCTGTTTCAGAATCCTTCTTGAGCTCCCTGTACTTCTGAAGCGCCATCTCATGGATCTCCGCATCTGTATAACTGTTTTTCGGAAGAACGGCACGCATACCATCCTCAAATCCTTTTATCTTCTCTTCGTTCTCACGCTGCCTCTCAGCTTCCCTGGCTGCCAGGAATATCTCGATTCCTTTGTCCGCCATCCGCTCCTCTATCAGGTGGGCGCCAAGCATTTCACTGTCTTCATCGGAATCGAATTCCCCTTTCCCGATATTCCTGTACAGGTAAGTCCAGTCTGCCGTAATAGAGCCGAAATCAAATACAACCACACCGTCCTCAAGACTCCCCAGACCGCTCAGCATTTGCCGGTCCATCACCATTTTAAACAACGCCGCCCGGCTCTCTGGCATAATGACAACCGGGTACGGCGATGCTTCTCTGATTATTTTTGCGTACTCAATCTCCTGGCTCTTCCACACCTCGCTGGACGGACACCCCACAAATAAAATGGTTTTCTCCGGAGGCAGCTCTTTATCCTCTGAATATTTACGGATGTTATTCAATACTGTTTTTACAAACGCCTGCACCAGCGCTTTCTTTTCATAGCGCTTCTGCTCCTGGGATGAAATCCCTTCCCAATCCTCCAAAACATGGCTGTTGAGCGCGGCGGGAATCGCCTTAAACTGAATATGTACTTCACTCATAGTCGCCAGGGAAGAACTCAGTTTCCTTAGTTCCCATTCTTTGCTGTTCCTGTTCAGTTTAAAAAGCCCAGTAATCACCTTTTTCTCGTCGTCACGTCCCAGACCCAGCTGCTCAATGTTTCCATTTGAACCGCCGAGATTTACATAGCTGACCGACGACTCTCCATGACCCAAATCAAACGCAAGTACGTACTCTGCGTTTTTTAAAGTTTCATATGTAATTCCATACTTCGTAAAATCAAGCCCTCTCATCGCACTGTTCCTCCTACCCCAGATGATATGTTCCGTACAGCGGCGCGAATGTTTCGTTCCCGCACGTTTGCGCGCTGATCACCGCAGGCATGTGTTCCCCGTCATATTCTGTATTGAAATATTCCATCCTCTGCGCAGCATCCGCCTCCTCATAAAACAATATTTTCACGCCGAATTCCTCCAAAAGACGCTTCATACGGCGATACCATCCGGTCGTCTCCTCCATCGTTTTTTTTCGCCCATCCTCACTTGCAGCCTCTTTCAGAAGGAGTTCCGTCCCGTACCAGAGGCGGCAGTAAAAATCAAGCTTTCTCTTCTGAACTGTCTGCTGCCCGATTCCCTTAAGTTCCTCTTCCGCTGACCGTGAAAGAATATCAATGTATTCCGTAATAATTTTCGAATTCTGCCCTTTTTTGTCCGGTCTGAGAAGCGCGTTTTCCCATTCAGTTCCATCGTCTTCCGAATATGCCGCAAACGCGGCCTGCACAGCGGCAGACGTTCTCGCCAACTGCTCCAGAAGGTATCTCCTGCGATTTTCCCGGTCTTCCTCCCGAAAATCATTCATATTAAAGCAACATACTCCCAGCTGCTGCAAAAGGTAAAAAATACCGCCCCCCTCAGCTGTAAAACACTTTTGAAGCTGTTCCAGAAGACGTCTGTCTCTGTTTATAGATAAAAATATTTTCTTATGCAGTTCATCCGATCGTTCCCACAGTTTATCAAGAGCTTCCCTATAGTCCTTTTGTTTTTTCTTCTCCTGCTCAAGCATTTTCACTAATTCATCGATTCGTGCATTTTCTTTCGCCGCCCTCTCTTTGAACGTCAGCGAAGTCCCCCGCTCTTCACGATATCTACTCATACGCTTTATCCGCCTGTCCTGTATAATAAACATAACCGTCCGATTTTCTTATCACCGCCGGGAAGTACTCGCCATCATCCGTATAGCTGAGATAATTCTTCTCCTGTCCCTCTGCCTCTTCGCCGAATATAAAAAGCACCCCGGCCAGTTCCAGTGAGCTTCGTATGTCCGCGAGCACCTTTTCTAGGCGTGCTGAGATTTCCCCTTTCTCCTTCTCTCCGCCTCCTTCATTCCTTCTCCGGGCGATCTCCTCTCCGCAGGCCAGCAGTTCGGGGATCAGACCGCTGCAGCGTTCCCACATTTCCCGGTAAAACCGGGTGTTCTTATTATTTCTGCAGCGCTTCAGCTGCTCTTCCAGGACGCGATATTCTTCCTCCGTCCTCCCTCCTTCTTCCTCATTAAGCTGACGCGCCCTGTAGTACTGTTCTTCGCTTTGATCCGGCCCGATATATTCCATGTCCGAGAGCATAAGGCTGTTTCCCCTGAAACCAAGCTGGCGGAAACGATATCCGATCGCATCGTTAATGCAATACGACACTCTGTCCTCAATTCCGTCCCACCCTGATTTTTTCAGATCGTAGCGCATAACTCCCAGAAGACTCGCCACGTAATAGAGGAATACATCCCCGCAGAAGAAATCTTTTATACGTGCGTTCATTTTCTGTTCATGATATAACAGCCTGTAAAGTTCCCAGCACTGCTTCCTTCCCCGGTTCTCCGGCTCCATCTGCTTTCCGCTTTCTCGTCCGGTTTCCGTCTCTCTCGTTTTAACGACTTTCCTCCCGGTTTCAGACACTGTATGATCATTCTTTCCACCGCGTTCTCTCTGATCCGAAACTTCCGGCCGTCTTGTATCCACCTGATTTTCCTTGTTTTCCCCTCTTCTTTTTTTCCAAACGAACAAAGCGGCAATTGCAACCGCCGCTGCAAAAACTACTGCAAAAAAGAACCCCAGTACCATCTTTACTCCTGACATAATTTTCTCCCTAAAGCTTTTTTTCTTCATATTCTGCTCCTGATTTTAATTTCTCCGACTGATCAATATCAAAGACTGATCTCCCGCTCGCTGCCGTCCTCATATCTGAGCCTGAGTTTTTCCGCACCGCCGTCACACCAGAGGTATACGACGTTCTCCTGTGACTCAAGCTTCTTTTTTACGTTTTGGTTATTTGTCTTCAGCCGCCCTTCTTTATCCAGAGCGTACGCAAATCCCTTCTGGTCCATGCGTATCATACATATCCCGTCATACTCAAAGAGAAAATTGGCGTATGTTTTTCCGTCCTCCGACAAAATCAGATACAGCCCGTTCCGTTCGCAGACATATACGGGAACTGTCCCCCGCATATCCGGCAGATTTATAAGTCCGGTGCAGCTGATCAAATGACCGTCTGAGATGCCAACCAGACCGTTATCCTCTGTCGCCGCAAAGCACGACATCCGTTCAAACTCTCCGGACTCATCGCCGAACGGTTCCAGTTTGTTTCCGTTTTTCTCCCTGGACAAAACCATATGCCCATCCATCCGGAATTCTTTAGAGATCCTGAAAGTACCGCTGCGGCTTTCTGACGGAAGGAATTCAAGAAAATATCCGTCGATAAAATTGGCATAAATCTCATGCTCAAGCGCCGCTCCCGCTCCTTCCACTCTTTTTCCAGCCCTGTCAAACACGATCAGCTCCACCGAATTGACATACTCGCTGTAGCTTTTCCTAACCAATTTTTTAGTAGTAATTCTTCCCTCCCTCACTGTTTCCGGACTCCACAACATAAATGAACTTTCCTCTACATTATTGCCAAAGGCAAAGCCCTCGACTGTTTTTAAAATCTCTTCTGCCTGACGGATATCCTCAACTTCCCGCGTCTGCCATCCGACACAGCTTTCCAGACTGCCCAGGATATCCCTGCCGCATGGCACATACGCCAGATCACACAAGGCAAAAGCCATGGCCGCCACAGTCGGATTTGCACGGCAGAAGTCAATCCCTGCAGCCTGCAGCGCTTCCTCCGGATCCTGATGCCTTAATTCCGCCGAAAACTCATTTTGCTCTGCGTCAACGCATGTTACAAGAAGGACATCTCCTTTCTGTTCAACCAACAGCTTTGATAAACTTTCACATTTCTCCAAAAACTCATACAGGCGGCGTTCATCTTCCGTATCATAGAGGATTTTCTCCGGACTGAAATCTCTCAAGAATGCCTTTCTGTTCAAAATAATTTCCGGAAGGTCAAAATATCTCCGAAACATCTTTAAATTTGCAATTTTCCTTCCTTTCAGAACCATAACTTCTTCTCCAAAATAATCCTTACCTATTTTTTCATGATTTCCTTATCAAACAGTTCCTTTTCCTGTCGGCACATATCCGCCTCTGACTGCAGGCTCTGCAGCCTTTCTTTCAGCTCTGCTTCTTTCTTGGCCCATTTATCACGCTCCGTAATCATCGAAAGTCTGAATCCCCAGTCGTTCGTCCTGCCTGAACGTATCGCTTCAGTCATAAACTCCACATACTTTTTCGGCTGATCTTTCGTCTCCTTTCGGACTGATTTCGCAGCCGCTGCCGTATCTCCCAGCACCTTTGCCTTCAGCGCATATGCCTTTCCATAAGCTCTCAGATCGGGCTCGTCGATCACGCTCCCTTCCCGGCCTCTCCTCACCTCCGCCTTCAGTTTCCCGCTTCTGATCGCTCTTCTCAGGGTTTCCTCGCTTTTCGGGGCGTATCTGCCATGCTCCTCCCTCAAAAACTCAATAGCCTCTGAAACTGTGTACGTCTTTTTTAATTCTCCCATAATCAAAACCTCTCTTTGCAGTAAATCTTTACTCAAATATACTACTGTCGTATTGTAATTGCAACACCATGTTTTAATTATACAAAAAATACACAGCCGCACGTCACGCTCCCAAGCTTTTCAATATAGAAATTATAACATTTAATATCCCATGAAAAAAAAATCCCAAAATATTTGGGATTTTAAATCATTCTGCTAACCTTCTTTTCTCTATACGGAATCTTTCAAAGCCTGAAACACATGTATCACGTCCCTACGATTCTCCAAGCGCAGCTTACCCAGCATCTTTGTCATCTGGTTCGCCCTCGTCTTTTTTGTCACACGCACTCCTGACGGCTTTCCCATAAGCTCCCAGAACACAGTTTTCTCCGCGTCTGTCAGCGCCGACAGGGCCATATACAGCAACACCTTTTCCTGCCCCGTCCCGCCATTCATAAGCGCATAAATATTCTCTACCAGAAGAGGAATCTGATTTTTCAAAATGTATCCCGACGCATATGCCTGCCTGGCCGCCTCTTCCACGACTTCGTTCTCATCATGAGCTGTAAAAATCAACACCTTCGCATCGGTTTGCACGCGGATTTCCCGCGATGCGGTAATCCCTTCCATGGTCGATTTTCCGAGGCAAAGATCCATCAGAACGACATCCGGCTTTACCGCGCATGCCGTTTCGACCGCTCTTGCGCTCTCCGCGCATATCCCGGCGACTATAATGTCGTCTTGTTTCTCCAGTTCCTTTCTGATCAGGAATGCGAAATCTTCATCATCCTCCACGATCAGGACTTTGATCTGACTTTCCACTCTTTTTCCTTCCTTTCTCCTGGGGGATACACAGAATGACTGTTGTACCGTGATCCTCTTCTCCGGTCCGGCTGATTACCCTTATGTATCCTTTATGAGCCTTGATTACGTTCTGACAGTAGGCGAGTCCAAGCCCCATGTGCCTGCTGTCCGAATATCTCGTATAATATGGTTCAAATATACGATTCAGACATTTTTCCTGTATCCCCGGTCCGGTATCTCTCACACTGATCAGAGCAATATTCCGTCGCGGCATGCTGCAGGAAAGGGTGAGCTTCCCGTCCGGCCCCATAGCGTCCAGGGCGTTTGAGATAAGATTTCCGACCGCTTCCTTCATATGAACCTCATCGCACATCAAAATCGGAAAATTGTGCGGAATCTGCAGTTCCAACTCCCCACTCCATTTTATACACTTTTCTCCGGCGACATTTTCCAACATTTTTCCGATATCTGTTCCGCGAACCTTTAATTCTATCTTCTCGCTATATTTTCTGCTCCTCTGAAAAAAAGTTTCCATATGGTGTACTGAGCGTTCCAGGATTTCCAGTTCTTTCGCCCCTTCCATCTGAGGCCGTTCTCCGAGCATTCTGGCGCACTCCGTAATTTTTGCCAGTTCATTTTTCATCATATGAGTAATATATTTAATATTGTCTTTTACCTCCGGCTCATTCCCAGACCAGTCGAAATATTCTCTGTTCAGGCGAAGCCCCCAGATTCCATCCCTGAAAAGGTGACGAACATAATACACAAAAAGCACGAGCAGTATAATGGCATTCCCCTGCCATAGTTTGAGCAGTTTTTCCAGCTTAAGCAGATGGAACAAGAACAGCGTGATCAGCCAGTACCACAGCGGCAGGAGCGCAATTACCGACACCAGCCTCCGCTGCCGAAAGAAGGCGCTGCCGCGCTCTTTCAAAAGAGTGACCAGAATAGGCACCGTCGCCAGGACTCCATACAGAAGATTGTATAATGCAACCACGACAAAAGCGGACGGATTTGTCTTCGGAATTTCCCTCGTCTGGCTCCAGGGATAGACAATACAAAAAAACACCACCGGGACAAATACAAGAAAAGAAAGCATGCGGAAAATACGCGGATGGCGTTTTTCCAGATGGCAGAAATAAAAACTAAAAATCATAACACATGGCATTGCCATGTAATAAAGCACCGCCGTCAGGATCGAGTTCAGCAGCTCGTTGAGTTCATACTCTACTCCAAACAGCATAACCATCGTCCCGGGAAAAAATCTGCTGTAATAGAGATACTCTTTCAGCACGCCTATACTCAGCAGAAATCCACAGATTCCCGCCCACTGGTTCACTTTATTTCTGGGACTGGAAATATAAATCAACGAATACAGCGCCCAGATCAGGAATATAAAAAAAAGCAGAATTTCCTCCGGAAATCCACGCGTCAGCATATCGGGTCTTCCTCCTGCATAATTGCATAGTTAAATTAACTATAATCCTTTCTTCCAAATCACGTCAATATTTCCGTTTTTCGATTCTGCTTTTCCTATATTTTATAGGAAAACAAGGGACTGTAAAATCCTTTTTTGCAGGATTCTGCAGTCCCTTGCTTCCTTATTTTTCTTTGTCCTCTGCAATTTACTTTACTCCGTCCTCAGTGCTGTCACCGGATCGCTCTTTGCCGCCTTTCTTGACGGGATAATCCCTCCGATCAGCGTCAGCACAACGCTGAGTATAATAAGCACGATAGCCGGCACAACCGGAAGCACTGCGCTGACGTCATTGCTTCCTGCAAGATAGTGAATCAGGGCATTTCCGGGGATCAGAAGGAGCAGGGAAAGCCCGATTCCGATCAGTCCGGCGCAGAGCCCGATAATGAAAGTCTCCGCGTTGAACACCTGGGATATATTTCCCTTGGAAGCCCCGATGGCACGCAGGATTCCGATCTCCTTTTTCCTCTCCAGCACACTGATATATGTGATAACTCCGATCATAATGGAAGAGACGACAAGGGAAATAGCCACAAACGCAATCAGCACATAGCTGATAATATCAATAATATCTGTGACTGACGACATCAGCGTCCCCACTACATCCGTGTAGGTAATCACCTGCTCGTCTTTTCCCTCAGCCTCCATACGGCTGTTATAATCATCCAGTATATTTACAACCTCTTCCTTGCTCTCAAAATCTTTCGGATAGATATCAATGCCGGTTGGCACGTCAAAATCTACATATCCCAGATTTTTCAGATTGTTTTCATAGGTTGCGGCCTCGGCAGAGTTCATGGACATCATAAGTTCCGCCAGGTCGTCCCCGGTCATATTCATCTGGAATGCGTCTGCAAATGCATCGCCGTCGATATTCATCGCTCCGGAGAGAGCGTTTTCCAGGCTGCTTCCCACCTGGCTCATGGCCTGGCCCAGCGCCTGTTCCATTCCCGATGCGATCTGGCCTGCCACCTGGGTCATCGCAGAGCTGATCTGAGTCTGAATCGCCCCTCCGATCGCCGAGCCATAGGCCGACATGGCACTCTGCATATAACTGCTCATCGCGTTCGTAATCTGGCTTTCCAGAGCGTCCATATCCACGATTCCCGAGACGCCCTCTGTCAGCCTTTTCTGTCCGTCCTCCGTCCCGAGATAATTGACGAAATGTTCTCCTATCTTGCTCGGATCCGGGAGTCCGTTAGCCGCCGCGTAACTCTGATAGCCTGACGCCAGCGCAGAGGCAAGGTCAGAGAGCTGATTCCCGGTGATTGTGATGCTGTCCGAGATGCCGCCGAATATCTCGGAAGCCCATTTGTTCAGTATATTCTGAGCCTCCTGGGTCTGCATATATGCAATCAGATATTCATCAAACTGATTCGGATCTGTCAGCCCGTTATCATTTACGTACTGCTGATAGCCGGACATAATCTCGGTCAGCATATTTTGAAGCTGCTCCACCGTCACGGTCACTCCGTCTGTGGACTGAATGATTTCCGCGATCTTATTCTTTATGATTTCCTGTGCCTCAGAGGTGTGAAGATAATTACAGAAATCCTCCTGAATTCCCGAATAATCCGCCTCCGGGTGGGAAGCGACATACTGCTGATATCCCTCCATCAGGCTCGAGGCAAGAGTCCCCAGGCCGTCTGCCGACACGTTCACATCCAGGCCGCCCAGCAGATCTGCCAGGCTCATAGACGGCATATCCGGAAGATCTACACTGATCCCGCTTAGGTCCACCATCCCCGAGAGATCCATGGAGCTTCCGGCGGCGCTCATAACACTGCTTAAATCAAACCCGCTGCTGCCTGATGAGGAGCTGAGCGAACCGGCCAGATTCGAAAACGCGCTCTCGTCAAATCCAAACGCCTGCTGAAGCTTATTTTCATCAATGGTGATCAGCGACTCCATGTCAAAACCGCCGTTCTCTTCGCCAAAGGCTTCCCCGGTCAGTACATTCACAGAAGAATCTGCAAGCTGCTGCTTTACGATCTCCGTATCCGCCGCGCGCTCCGCCACATGCTTTGTCAGAGACGCCGGGTATCCGATCCCTGCCGTAAGGGCCGCGGCATTCGCGTCCTCAGACGGCTGTACGATTCCGACAATCGTCAGTTCTTCGCCATTTTCCACAAGGGACCGCATATAGTCTTCATCGTCCGTTTTGTCCCTCCAGACATTATACTGGCTGTCATATTCATAGTAGTCCGCGCTGTCCACCAGCCGGAATGTAATCCCGAGAATATCGTCATAGGAATAGTCCTGTATGTTTTCCGGCGTTTCTACATTTTCTTCATTGATAAACTGCCGGATCATCTCATCCAGCTCCATCTGGTCACGCAGTCCGAGCGTATAGAGCATAAAATCACTGATGCTCCCTCCCTGAGTGAGAACGAGCACACACTCATTATAATTCTCCGGCCACCGCCCGGCTTTTACATCGTACTGGTTCTCGTAGAGAGACGCATTTTCCGGCATTTCATAAAATACATCCGTACTCATCATGGACGACATCATACTGTTGGAACCAGCCGAAGAACCCAGCCCAAGCGCGTCAAAGGACTGATCCGGATTCACCTGCCTTACCGAATCCCCGTCTATCCTGTAAATCTGCGGCGTCACATTATACGAATACTCTATGGCATTCGTATACTCTTCGATGCCGCTCTCTCCGCTTTCAAGATAAGTTTTCAGTGACTCCAGGTCATTGGAATCCATGGTCGAGAACATATTGGTAACCATCTGTATTACATGGACGTCTCCCTGTTCTTCCTGACTGGCCTGCCCGCCGCCCTCATCGCTCACCATGATTGAACTGAAATCAAAACCTGTGCTCTGGATCTGGAGCGGATATTCAGATAATGTCTCTTCCTCAATATCCTTAATATACTGATTCACGCCCGTAGACAGAGACAGGATCAGCGCAATTCCGATGATTCCGATGGAACCGGCAAACGCAGTCAAAAGAGTTCTCGCTTTCTTGGTCCTCAGGTTATTAAAACTCAGCGACAGCGCCGTCAAAAATGACATGGATGCTTTCCCCATATTTCTATGTTCCGGTTCTTCCAGAGCTGTCTCATCCAGTGTGTACGGGTCACTGTCCGAAATAATATGGCCGTCTTTCAAATTGACGATTCGGGTCGCATATTCATGAGCCAGCTCCGGGTTGTGCGTCACCATCACTACGAGCCGATCCTTCGCCACCTCTTTTAACAGTTCCATTACCTGAACACTGGTCTCACTGTCCAGGGCTCCGGTGGGCTCGTCGGCCAGCAGGATATCCGGATCATTGACCAGCGCACGGGCAATAGCCACTCTCTGCATCTGCCCTCCGGAGAGCTGGCTTGGTTTCTTATGCACCTGTTCGCCTAATCCTACCTGCTCCAGCGCTTTCCTGGCCCGCTCTCTGCGCTCCGCTTTCCCCACTCCGGAGATCGTCAGCGCCAGTTCCACATTTGCGAGCAGCGTTTGATGAGGAATCAGATTATAACTTTGAAATACAAATCCGATCGTGTGGTTCCTGTAGGAATCCCAGTCCCGGTCTTTATATTTCTTCGTGGAAATCCCGTTTATAATCAAATCCCCGCTGTCATATCGGTCCAGACCGCCGATAATATTAAGAAGAGTAGTCTTCCCCGAACCGCTCGGACCTAAGATCGCCACAAATTCATTATCTCTCAGGTTCAGGCTCACTCTGTCGAGAGCCTTCTGAACCAGAGTTCCCGTTCTGTATTCTTTGCAGATATCCCTGATTTGAAGCATATATGCGTCTCCCTTCCACATTAACCAATTAATTTTAACACATTGCCGGATTTTCACAAGGGGATTTCACATTCTGTTCACAGGTGCATCCGGTTCTCCTACACACCGCTTCTGCGGTATATTATAACATTCCTACATCTTTTCGAATTTCTTTATAAATAATCCGTCTCCGATATTTGGGTGTAAAAACAATATGATACTTGCATTCCCATTTTGTATGGGCTAAACTGTTAATGTCTATTTTAGGATCTCCTGTGCTTTTATTTGTGGTTTACAGACCCACATTTATTCTAGCACGGGAGTTCTTACTTAAATCTAAAGATCTGCCCTCCCCCTGCATAGCAGGGGGGATTTTTTCTGTTACACAAATATACCCGCAGGAGCTTTTTCATACTCCTGCGGGTATCCCACACTGTCAGTTATTTGCTTTTTGACACTCTGCACTCTTACAGTATCATATATTTCCTTGCGTTCACCCAGTCGCGGTACTCTCTGTACGCCCGGGTTCTCCCGCTCATCTCATGCATTCCCGGCGCTGCGATCGACATATTCTCGCTTAAGTATCTTGTAAGCCTTTCTCTGATTTTTTTCATATCTATCACCAATCCTTTGTGTAATCTCTTTTTCTTTGTTACACCTGCATTATATCCTCTTTCTGCCACAGATCCAAGCATGATTTTAGCCTATTCTAAGTCAATATTGACATTTTTTATGTTTGAAGATATGATAACGATAATTAGATACAGCATATATTTTGTCACAAAATTCACAATCTATATTTAAATTATTCAGAAAAAGGAGTCCTGATCTTATGGCAGACGCATTGTACGAAACATTCCACAAATCCAGTCCTCTCGGCATTTCTTACGCCTGGCGTACAAATTCCGGAGGGCATCATCCACTCCATTGGCATGACGAGCTGGAACTTCTATATCCGCTGAGCGGCAAGGCTGATATTGTGATTGACGGTATCCGTCACAATCTGGCAGAAAGACAACTCCTTGTCGTAGAATCGGGACAGATCCACAGCACTCACAGTGAAGAATCCGGCTATATGTTTCTATGCATCCATGTCTGCCGGGGAAAACTGATTGACTATATGCCTCAGATCAAATCTCTGAGCATCCAATGCCTTCCGGATCTGATCCCGGACAGCACTCTCTCCCATTATCAGGAGATCTGCAAACTGCTGGACCGGCTGACACTGCTGTATATCCGGGAGTCTTCCTCCTTTCCGCTGGAAGCGGAAGGCCTTGTGCTCCAGGTCATGGCGATGTTGATTGAATATTTCTCCGTTCCCGCCTCATCCGAATATTCCTATGATAAGCTCTCTGCTGACCGGATCCATGCGGTAATCCATTACGTGGAAGAGCACTTCCGGGAGCCCGTTTCTCTGGCGGACGCCGCTGCCAGCCTTGGGCTTACCAAGGAATACTTCTGCAGGTTCTTTAAAAAGAACCTGGGGATTTCCTTCCTTCAATATTTAAATGAGATCCGCGCGTCCCATATTTACTATGACCTTCTTCACACGGATCTTTCCATACTGGAAATCGCAGAGAAAAATGGCTTCACGAACCAGAAACTCTTCAACCGAACTTTCAAGAAAATCTACGGGCGCACTCCTTCTGAGGTCAGGCGGGGAGCCTGATCCTCCTTGCCGGCCCCGGACGCCTGCCGTCTCCTTCTACCATCTCTGCCAGAAAAACAGAAGGGCTCCCACACTCTTCCCAGCAGCCATGCTGATGATAAATACTGATGTATAGCGCACAATACGTGCCCGGCGCATGAAAACAGGAAAGACATTTAATATCTCTGCCAGAGCCATAGCCCAGCACCCTGCGAAAATACCAGCCAGAAGTCCGAATATCCCAAGCAGGACGAGTCCCGCTCCTGCGTCCTGTATGACCATCCGCAGTTTTGGCAGCGTCTCCATCAGTAATCCGCCGAACAGATAGAACAGATTCCCCAGTATGCCACCCATGGCCACGCTGCTTTCATACAACAAGAGCTTATCTCCCGTGTGGGTTCTGTCCGCAAAATCAGCGATCACCCCCAGTTCTACGATAAATGAAAAAAGACCGCCCGCCACGGCGGTTCCCGCACTAATTCCGATTACCGCCAGAAGAACCTGTTTTCCCACTTCCGCCCACATCAATTTCCTGCTCCTCCCTTGCCGCATTTTCAATCAGCGTTGTCTGGATATCGTTCTCATACAAACGCATCTGAACCTCCATCGGGGTCGGATCTACTGTAAATTTTTTCTTCCCGAAATGATTAAAAAAGAGAAGAATTCCAAGAGACAGGCCAAGGGAATAGAAAATTTCGAGTATAGTATATCCACTGCTCTCACTCCCTGCGGCCAGCTCATATATCTGACTAAACAGTTTAGTCACATCTACGTCATTATTAAACGCCATAATAGAAAATGCCGCTCCGCAGAAAGCAACTGCCGCCACGCCTCCTGTCTTAAGCATATGCCACACGGCAGCCGGAGTTTTCTGATCCTCATATGTGACAATAATATCCGTCTCCCCAAGATTCCGGATCTCCAGATCAGGATACTGCTCATGAATGCACTCAATGATTTTCAGTACCGACACTACACATCTCTGAGGGCCTTGCTTTGAAAGCTTTAATATCTTTATCGTCTTAATCCTGGGAAGAAGCGACTGTTCCGCACATTCCATGGCAAGGATATCTCCCAGAGTAACATCCGGTTTACTCACTTCCACATCCCTGTCGCCCTTCAAGTACAGTGTTTTACTTTCCCGAGCCATTTCCATCCTCCTGCAGATTCTCACTGTATTCCTCGCTCACTGATACACATCTGTTCTCTTTTCCTCCTTTAATCAAAAATCCTTCCTCGCTCTGAGCGCGCGGAGCGCTCAGGTAGTAGAGCAGGCCGATCACTACAGCCGCCAGCGCTGCCACGATAATACAGATCCACACTTTTTTCTTTCCGTCTTCCATGCCGTCCGCCTTCCTTTCCATAATTTGTCGGCAACAGTTCAGCATAAGGGTGAACTGCTGCATTTATCTCTTGCGTGACAGATCTATCCATTTATTTTTCACTGTACTAGTATCTGGATTTTGAGCTGAAATATTCATTTTTATTTTCAATTTTAATTCGCACCGCAACCGCTTTTTGCATTCTCACATCATCACTGCGATGCGTTGACTTGACAGCGCTGTATCCAGCCACTAATATAAACATACGCTCTGGCTTCGGCCATCAGATTCTTATACCTCTTTTGCCCGCTTCTGATGCGCAGATGGCTGAACCGATGCGAAAGAACATTATGAGAGGAGAATTCTGTATGACAAATCAGAATCAGAATGAAAAGAAGATCCTCTGGTACAACCTTGCCTTCATGGCTTTCTCCACTGTGTGGGGATTCGGCAATGTCATCAACGGTTTTTCCGAATATGGCGGTCTGAAAGCAATCGTATCATGGATCATCCTGTTTGCACTTTATTTTATTCCTTACGCGCTTATGGTCGGCGAACTCGGCAGCTCTTTCAAATCAGAAGGCGGAGGTGTCAGTTCATGGATTCACAGAACGATCGGACCGGGCATGGCGTATATGGCCGGCTGGACTTACTGGGTCGTACATATGCCCTATATCTCCCAGAAGCCGAACTCTTCCGTAATCGCTGCGAGCTGGGCTATCTTCCGCGATGCACGGGCCAGCCAGATGAATGTACGGCTTATGGCAGTCATCTGTCTGGTCCTCTTCCTTTTTTCTGTCTGGATCGCTTCCAGGGGGCTGGGTGTCCTGAAAAAGCTGACAGCTATTGCGGGGTCTACCATGTTTGTCATGTCCTTGCTCTTCATCGTTATGATGATCACAGCGCCGGCAATCACCGGAGCAAACGTTCTGGACATAGACTGGTCGGTTGATACCTTCCTGCCTTCCTTTGACGGGAAATTTTTCCTCAATCTCTCGATCCTTGTATTCGCGGTCGGGGGCTGCGAAAAGATATCTCCCTATGTAAATAAGATGAAAGATCCCTCCAGGGATTTTGCAAAAGGAATGATTGCCCTGGCTGCAATGGTTGCTATTTGCGCTGTACTCGGAACGATCGCTCTTGGAATGATGTTTGACTCCAACAATATTCCTCACGATCTTATGACAAACGGCGCTTACTACGCATTCCAGACACTGGGCGAATATTACCATGTAGGTGACCTTTTCGTAATGATCTACGCGATCGTCAACCTGATCGGACAATTTTCTGTTATGGTTCTTTCCATTGACGCTCCGCTGCGTATGCTCCTTGACAGCGCGGATGAGAAATACATTCCGAAGGCACTGTTCAAGCAAAACAAATACGGCACTTACACAAATGGTCACAAGCTCGTTACCCTGATCGTATCCATTCTGATTATTGTTCCTGTACTGGGCATTGAAAATGTGGACATACTTGTAAAATGGCTGGTGAAAGTAAATTCTGTATGTATGCCGCTCCGTTACCTCTGGGTATTTGCCGCATACATCGCGCTGAAAAAAGCCGGAGAAAAGTTCTCCGCAGAGTACCATTTTGTTAAGAACCGCACCCTCGGAATGATTCTCGGAGGATGGTGCTTCTTCGTTACAGCATTCGCGTGCATCTTCGGTATCTGGTCGGATGATCCGTTCCAGCTTGCACTGAACATCATCACACCGTTTGTACTGATCGGACTTGGCTTCATTATGCCAATCATCGCAAAGAGGAAAGGAAATTAAGATGAATCACACCGCACAGCAACTGATCAACTTTATCAAAAAGAGCCCGGACTGCTTCCACGCGGTCCGGACAATGGAAGACGAGCTCACTTCTCGCGGCTTTCGCAGGTTGCATGAGAACCGGAAGTGGACCCTCGAGCGGGGCGGTAAATATTATGTCACAAGAAACGGCTCCTCACTAATCGCTTTCTCCATCCCTTTCCATGAGATGAATGGAATGCGCATCATGGCCAGCCACAGCGACTCTCCAACTTTCAAGATCAAAGAGAATCCGGAGATAGAAGCTGAAGGTCATTATATCAAGCTCAATGTAGAGCGCTACGGCGGGATGATCTGCGCTCCCTGGTTCGACCGTCCGCTCTCGGTATCCGGCAGAGTGATCGTAAATGGTGATTCCTGCGTGCCGGACAGCGCTGACAGCAGCGAAATTTTACCGGATGGCCTGAAGTCTGTTCTTGTAAATATTGACCGGGATCTGGTGGTTATCCCCAACCTTGCCATTCATATGAACCGTGAGATGAACGATGGCTACAAGTACAACGTGCAGAAAGACATGCTGCCGCTCTATGGAAGCACATCCTTAAAAGACTCTTTCATGAAAACGGTCGCCGAAGCCGCCGGAGTAAAGGAGGAAGATGTCCTCGGGCATGACCTCTTCCTTTATAACCGCCAGGAAGCCAGTGTCTGGGGGAATGATGAATTCATCTCCTGCAGCCGCCTGGACGACCTGCAGTGCGCCTTTTCATCCCTGAAAGGCTTCCTTGCCGGACAGAAAGAAAAATACATGGCGGTTCATTGTGTGTTCGACAATGAAGAGGTCGGAAGCGGCACGAAACAGGGCGCTGCCTCCACATTCCTCTACGACACCCTAATCCGCATCCATGGCACTCTTGGCTATACACATGAAGATTATCTGGTTCATCTTGCGAACAGTTTCATGGTTTCTGCCGACAACGCACACGCGGTTCACCCGAATCACGGCGACAAGGCAGATCCAGTAAACCGTCCGTATGTAAACGGAGGAATCGTAATCAAATTCAACGCGGCCCAGAAATACTGTACTGACGGCGTATCTGCGGCCATGTTCCGGAAGATCTGCCAAAAGGCCGGCGTTCCTGTTCAGGTATTCACTAACCGCTCCGATATGGCAGGCGGATCTACCCTGGGAAATATTTCAAACACACAGGTAGCGCTCAACACTGTAGACATTGGTCTGGCCCAGTTAGCCATGCATTCGCCTTATGAGACTTCCGGTGTAAAAGACACTGAATATCTGATCCGGGCCGCGGAAGAATTTTTCTGTTGAAAGCTTTGAGGCCGGCTACACTGAAACACATAGAAACCACACGATCCCACAGCAGATTCGGACTTTCCATCGTCCGGACACTGTGGGATCGTCTCTCTTTCCGTTCTTCTTAATCTTTCAGATATTTCTCAATAGCGGAATCTATCTGTACCATCTCTTCATCTGTCAGGCTCCACTCGAATCCTTTGCAGTTTTCTTCTGCCTCCTGCGCGTTTCTCACTCCGCACAGCGATGTAGTTACAAATTCTTTCTGCGCGTTCCAGTTTACCGCCACCTGGGCTACCGGCGCGTGATGTCCGGCAGCTATCTCATCCAGTACTGTCAGCAGTTTCATTACCTGTGAGAATTTCGGCTCACGGAAGAAGTCATAAAAGATATTTCGCATATCGTCCGGAGCGAACTCCGGCAGTGAGCGGATCGCCCCTGTCAGGATCCCTGCGCCGAGCGATCCGTATGTCATGTTCGCTATCCCCCGCTTTGCCGCCCATTTCATCAAGTCTTCCTGGCTGCGGTTCACCATGGAATACGGCGGCTCCTGTGCTGCGATATCCCCATACTGGCTGATGTCTTCGATCTGTTCCCTATCGAAATTCGACACACCGATGAACCTGATCTTCCCTTGTTTTTTCAGATCGTTCAGAGCGCCCATCGTCTCTTCAAACGGAGCGTTATGTTCAATATCCGGCCAGTGGATCAGCATCAGATCAATATAATCCGTCTGGAGGTTCTTCAAAGACTCTTCGCAGAGCCTGATGACCGTTTCCCTTCTGCCATCTTTCACAAAAGGGACTTCCTTTGTATTATAAACCGCTGTTTTTGTCGTAATAAATACTTTGTCCCTCTTCCCTTTCAGCGCCTCTCCGACTATGCGCTCCGACTCTCCGAAATTATAGCCCGGAGCAGTATCGATACTGTTCACCCCAAAATCAATCATCGTATGGATCGCTTTTATACTATCCTGTTTGTTCACGTCTCCCCAGTTCGCTCCGCCGATCGCCCATGTGCCGATCGTGAGCGCCGATATTTTTTCTCCTGTATTTCCAAGCTCTTTGTATCTCATCTCATTTCTCCTCCATTACTCAAAGCAGACGTCCAGCGGATCGCACAAAACTCCTACTCCAGAAGCGGACACCAGCAGGATGTTGGCGCACGGCGCAAGATCCCCTGTACGCACATAGAGTTTTGCGTCCGCCGCCATCTTCCGGAACTCTTCCATAGATATTTCCGATGACTTATGGCCCTCTTTAAAATGACTCCTGATAAAATCATAATATTCTCTGTTGACGTCCTTCATATTGTCAAAAACTGCGTATTCTTCTACGATGATCTCATTGAGCACTGCCTGAAGTACCTGGAGAACCGTCGGGACTCCGGCAACAAGCGACACATCCGCCACCGCCGCATTCTCCGGAATCGGAAATCCTGCATCACAGATAACCATTTTGTCTGTATGTCTCAGTTTCGTAAGCTCTTCTATAAGCTTTGCGTTGAGTATGCCTCTTTTTTTCATAATCTGTCCCTTCCTTTTATTTCTACCTGGCAGCTTTTTCTCGCCCGGCAGTCCGCCGGGCCTGCTGCCGCCGAAATTATAATTATATATGTACTTTTTTTTCGCCCTTTTTCCACTGCGGATGGATCAGGACTTTGATTGAGTTTCTGTCTTTCAGATTCGTATCCAGAGCCTCCAGATAATCCTCCAGGGAGAATTCGTGCGTGATCAGCGGTTTTAAGTTCACCTTTCCGCCCGCGATCGCGTCCAGGCACCGGCCGTAATTATGCGTCTGGCACCAGGACACGAGGACAGAAAGCTCTTTCGACGCGAACATCCAGGCATCCTCTATCTGAAAACCCGGCACCCAGGTGTACTGGATCAACTTTCCGCCTTTCCCGAGCATACGCAGTCCGCTGTTGTTCATCTGCGGAGATCCCGTAGTATCTACTACAATATCAGCGCCATGGGGGAAGAGCTCCCTGATTTTCTTCTCATGTGCAGAATGGTCATCGCGGTTTACCAGGATTGTGGGGATCCCGAATTCCCGCTCTATCGTATCCAGCTTGCTCTGTGTAGACGCCATCACTACTACCTGATTCGCGTTCGAATGTTTGCATAGCTGGGCAAGGATCATTCCCATGGAACCCGCGCCCATGACGACAATGTTATCCCCATATGTAATGTTCATCCGGTCAACTGCACGCATACAGCACGCTACCGGCTCCGTACATGCGGCTTCTTCATATGAGATGTGTTCCGGGATGATAAAAGCCTTTTCCCCAAGAGCCGCCACATACTGTTCAAAGCCCCCGTGGATGTTGTGCCCCATAGATCCGAAATGCTCACAGTAAAGAGGCTGATCCTTCTGACAGTAATAGCACTCTCCGCACAGCACGGTATTGTCCACTGTCACCCTGTCTCCGACTTTTACATTGTGCACATCCGATCCGGCCCGGACTACTTCGCCCGCAAATTCATGTCCTAGGGTGATCGGATAATCTTTCTCCTCCGTCATGCCCATACCGCCTTCATCGTACATCTGCTCGCAGTGTTTGCAGATGCTTGCCGTCATGACTTTTACCAGGATCTGTCTGGAATTGATCTCCGGTATCTCTGTATCTATGATCTTTGTCGCGTTTCTTCCGCCGCCTGGGGTTTCAATTATCATTGCGCGCATTGTTTCACTCATAACTCGTCCCTCCTGACTTTCTGTTTTTTTGTCTTTAAATATGTACCTCTTTTTTCCCTTTCTCCCAGTGCGGATGAATCAGCACTTTGATCGAATTTCTGTCTTTCAGGTTCGTATCCAGAGCCTCAAAATAATCTTCAAGGGAGAATTCGTGCGTAATAAGCGGTTTAAGATTGATCGCTCCGCTTTCGATCGCATCCAGGCAGCGGCCATAATTATGCGTCTGGCACCAGGACATAATAAGGGAGATCTCTTTATTAAACCATTCCATCGCGTCCTCCACCTCAAATCCGTCCACAACCGTGTAGAATACAAGCTTTCCGCCGCGGCCAAGCATACGTACGCCACTCCATGCCATATCCTTGTTTCCAGTTGTGTCTATTACGATATTCGCCCCGTGAGGGAAGATTTTGCTGATCTCCTGCTCATGTTTCAAGTGATTGTTCCGGTCTACAAGTATCGTCCGGATCCCAAACTCCCTCTCAATCACATCGAGCTTGCTCTTTGTTGAGGCCATGACGACAACCTTATTCGCGTTCGAGTTTTTGCAGAGCTGGGCAAGGATCATCCCCATGGAGCCTGCGCCGAGCACGATGATATTATCTCCGTAATTAATCTCAGCCCGGTCCACCGCACGCATGCAGCACGCCACCGGCTCCGTACACGCGGCTTCTTCATACGATATATGCTCCGGAATCACAAAGGCTTTTTCCCCCAGAGCCGCCACATACTGTTCGAAGCCCCCGTGGATGTTATGCCCCATTGACCCGAAGTTTTCACAGTAGACCGGCTGATCCTTCTGGCAGTAATAGCACTCTCCGCACAGCACCGTGTTGTCCACTGTCACTCTGTCCCCGACTTTTACGTTCCTTACTTTGCTGCCTACCTCGACTACTTTCCCAGCAAACTCATGTCCCAGCGTAATCGGATAATCATCTTCTTTCGTCAGCCCCATGCCGCCCTGGTCATATGACTCTTCGCAATGTTTGCAGATGCTTGCCGCCATAACCTTGATAATGATCTGGTCTTCCCTGCATTCCGGATACGGAACGTCTGTGATCTTCGTTGCCGCGCGCCCGCCCCCCGGGCACCCGATTACCATTGCTCTCATCGTCTTCATAATAGCTGCCTCCTTTTTTCGTTTCTAAAGTACTTCATTCAGTTCCAGATGCTCTCCATCCGGTCCTGTAAAGTTCACCCATTTCGAACCATTCTCGAACGTTTCCGCTGAATATACCAGCTCATCAGTCTCTATCCCTGCATCCTCGAGCTTCTGCTTTGCCTCTTCGATATTCTCCACACGGAGAGCCAGATGCTGGAAGCATCCGTCCGCTGGATAGGACAGCCCCGGCACACAGATCACCTCGAGGGTGAGATCCCCGGCCCGCAGGAACGAGATCTCTACTCTTCCGCCGTTTTCCATCTCCTCCGACCTGGCAAAGATCTCTTCAAATCCCAGGATTCCGCAGTAAAACTGCCTTGTCCTCTCCAGATCTTTTACAAAAAATCCCACATGGGCTATCCCTTTTATATTCTCTATCGCCATTTGTCCACCTCGTTTTTCATCGTCATTCACTGCTGTCCCCGCTTTATGTCCTTCAGATGTTTCTCCACCTGCGCGCGGCTTTGCACTCCGGTATTCGCCCCGATGTACTGGATCGCCACGCCAGCGGCTGCAGCCGCCAGTTCCACGCAGCCTTCCAGATCTTTACCTTCCGTCAGGCCGGTGATAAAGCCTGCCGCGAAGTTGTCCCCCGCTCCGGTCGTATCTACCACCTTCCTGCCGATAGCCGGAAATGCTCTGCACATGTCTTTATTCTTGACGAATACCCCGTCTTCCCCGATCTTGATCAGAATATTTTTCACGCCGTATCCCAGGAACACATCCGCGATCTCGTTGAGATCCGTCTTCCCGGTCAAAAGGCTTGCCTCTTCCCGGTTCGGGAACATATAGTCCACACAAGCGAGAGCTTTTTCCATCTGTTTCAGGCTGCAGCCCGCAGGATTATAGATCACGTCCGCGCATACAACCGCGCCTTCCTGCTTCGCCTTTTTCACCACTCTCTCTATGCTGTCCGCCTCTGTAAACGGCGGCATCCCTATACTGCCGATCGAAATAATCCCGGCGTCCCTGATCTGATTGATATCAGGAGTAAACCGCACGCTGTCGGGAAGGCCGCTGTTAATGAAATTGCGCTGTCCATTTTCCGCGATCACGACGACATTAACCGCAGACTTTCCGCCGTATATGATTCCATCCGTGCCGACTCCGGCCTCGTCAAATATATTTCGGATCAGCCTGCCTACAGGATCTTTCCCGATCCCTGTCACCAGCTTTACGCTGACGCCCATCCTCGAGAGGATGATCGCCTGGTTTGCCGCGTCGCCTCCCACGTAGATCGACACATTCTCCGCCGGTTTGCTCTCACTTTCAAATGGTGTGGAGAGATCCGCTCCCTGAATCAGGACATCCGCGCATGAAATTCCGATGCACATTACATCTGTCTTCATTTTATCTTTATCTCCTTTTCCTGCCGATCAGTTTCATTTCTATCTGACCGGTTTTGTTTCAAACAGTTCGATCTTCTCCAGCGTTTTCTTTTTAAATCCTGTCCTGATCGCATCAAGAGAAGAAAACAGGTCAAGTTTATCCGCCGGGATTTTCCGCAATTCTTCTGCTGACATTTCCGTCAGTTCAGTAAAAATATTAATCTTGGCGATACCGTGTTTAATGATCTTTTTGAAATCCGTATCCGGAATCCCTGATCCGCCGTGAAGTACAAGCGGAACCGGTACCTTTTCTTCTATCCGGCCCAGTACTTCATAGTTAATCTTAGGCTCTGCCTTGTACGCTCCGTGGGCATTGCCGATTGAAACCGCCAGAGCGTCTACTCCGGTTTCTTCCACGAACCGCATAGCCTCGTCCACATCTGTATATGCGCAGGACGACATGTCGCTTCCCTGGCCTACATGCCCAATCTCCGCCTCCACGCTGACGCCCAGCGGCCTGCAGTACTCCACTACTTCTTTTGTGAGCGCTACATTCTCCTCATACGGATGCATGGATGCGTCTATCATCACTCCGGTAAATCCCAGATCTGCGCATCTTTTGCAGGCTTCCACCGTGCGCCCGTGATCCAGGTGCAGGCATACCGGAACACTTGCCCCTTCTGCCATCGCGATCGTCATCGCTGCGACTGCGCTGACTGTTTTGTCAAACTCATCATCCTCAATGTGAGGGAACTGCGCGATCACCGGCGTATTCGACTCCTCTGCGGCGTCCAGTATCCCCTGGAGCATAACCAGATTCGTATAATCATAAGCGCCCACTCCATAGTTCTGCTCCCTGGCAGGCGCTAAAATTTCATTTAAAGTAACTAACGACATAATCTTTCCTCCTAAAATTCAATTATTACTTTTAACGCATTCTGTTTATTTTTTGAGGCGCACTCAAACGCCTCATTCACCTGGTCAAACCGAAAGAAATCCGTTGCGACTTTCCTGACCGGTATATTCCCAGAAGCCACACTTTCGATCGCAATCGGGAAGATGTTGCGGTAGCGGAATACTGCCAGAAGATCCGCTTCTTTGTTGTTCATCATGAAGAGATCCATCTCCGGCCGGCCATGGACATTTCCCACGACCACCCCACGCCCTCCTACTTTCACGAGGCTGGGGATCTGCTGCGCCGTATAGGCGCTTCCTGCGGTTTCAAAGACAATATCGCTGCCCGCCCCGCCGGTCGCTGTCATCATCTCCTTTACCGTATCCTTCTCCTTCGCGTTGATCACCCTTGACGCCCCAAGCTCCAGAGCAGTCTTCAGGCGGTTGTCATACAGATCCGCTACAGTTATGTCCGTGACTCCTCTGTTCCTGCATGCAAGCAGCGTCATAAGACCGATGCACCCCGCCCCGAGGATCATCACGGACATTCCTGGCTCCGCGCCTCCCCGGCCGGCGGCATGGACTCCCACGGCAAGAGGCTCTATCATCGCCCCTTCAACCGTATCCATCTCCTTTGGAATGGGGAATGTAAAGGCAGCCGGATGACTGACATATCTTTGTAGGGCGCCCCGGTGGAACGGCGGCGCGGCCATAAAATCCACATCCGGACACAGATTGTATTTCCCGCTCAGGCAGTATTCGCATTTCATGCACGGTATGCCCGGCTCCAGCGCAACTCTGTCGCCCGGGTGCAGGTTTTCCACATTTTTCCCTGTCTCTGTTACAATCCCCGCACATTCGTGCCCCAGCACAACGGGAAGTTGCACGTCTAGCGCACCTCCGACGGTGGGATCCTCATAAAACATAACGTCAGAGCCGCAGATCCCCATATGCCGGATCTCCACGATAACGTCATCGTCACCGCAGACGGGCATCTCACTGTCCCTGATCTCAAATTTCCCGGGTTCTGTCAAATATGCGATCTGGTTTTTCATATCGTCTCATCCTCCTTCACACAGCAGCAGTCCCATCCGCGCCGTGTCAGAAACACGCCTGCCGCGGTCGGACAGTTGCCCTCTAAATCAACTAAATTTACAAAAATATTTGACACACTGCCCGTTACCTGATAAATTAAAATCGATTAATTTTACTATTTCGGATATTCTCATATCCAAACCGGAGGTAACGTATTATGATTGAAGCCAATCCCCCTTTATCAAGCTATTGTCTGCCGAAAATGAAGTCCCACTCTACTGCCCTCAACAGCAGCAAGACACTGGTCCTGCGCGTGATAAAAGACAGCAAAGTCATCTCCCGCAAAACACTGGCCGACTATACCGGACTGACACAGGCAAGCATCACAAATATCACCCACGACCTTCTCGAAAGCGGCCTGATCATCGAAAACGGCCTTGTGGAAGGCTCCCATGGGAGGCGGATGGTCGGTCTGTCCATCGTCCCCGACCGTTTCTTCTCCATTGGCCTGCGCATCACACCCCAGTACTTCGCAGTCGGGATCTTTGATATCAACTCTGACTGCATTGAAATCCAAAAGGTGTACTGGGATACCTTCCTCAACGTGCACAGGACGCTGGATGAGCTCTCCCGGTATGTTCAGCAGTATATTGACTATGGAACTTCAAAAGGACTCGAGCCTATCGCGATCAGTATGTCGCTGCTCGGCCACTTCTTCCTGACATCCACTGAATGCATCATCATGGAAAAGCAGGGCAATTCCCTTGACCTGGCCGAATTTCTCTTCAAGGCGTTTCGGCTGCCGGTATACTATGATTCCGCCGCCAACTTCGGCCTTTACTATATTTCCTGTAGCCGTGCCTACAATTATCTGTACAATGAGACAGTTGTGCATCTGAACATCAGTTACGATGTCGATCTCTCGATCATCGAGAATCGTTCAATTCTGAGGGGAAATGTATGTATCCCGGGTTCCTATGGCTCTACTATGGTCACCGACCGGGACGGGACCCGTCTCGCCCTCTGGGACGCTGTCTCAACTTCCAATATCCTGCTCAAGGCAAAGCGCCTCGCCCAGCTACATCCGGATTCGCTCATCAACCGGTACGACAGCGAACATCTGTCTTTCCGGAATCTTCTAGAAACCTTTTATGAAGGTGATACTGTCGCCGCTGAGCTATTTGAGTATATGGCCGATGTGATCGGCTCTGTCCTCGCCCAGCTGATCATCACCCTGCACCCCCACAGGATCTTTGTGGGCGATGAAATCCCCTCCAACGAAAGTTTTCATCATATGGTGATCGAAGCCACCCGCTCTCATCTGCCCTTCTCTCAGAGCAACCATTACTTCCCACAGATCGAACGTCTGTATCTCGCTCGGGAGACGAAGAACGACTACACTATCTTAGGAGCGAGCAAATTCGCTACGAACAAGGTCCTTCAGAGCATTGACTGGCTGGAAAAGTTCTCGCCCCGCTAGTCCCCTTTCTTCTTTTTATCCTGCGTCCGACAGCCGCAGGATAAATTTAATTTTCTTAATTTTAAATCAATTAATTTTAATTTCTGAGTTTATCCTATCATCCATTTCAAAATTTGTCAAATAAAATTCAAAAAATAAATTTTATCAGCTTATTATATTGTTTTAAGTCTCTTATTTTGGGCAATGCGCCTAATTAATTTTTGTTACTTTTCATGAAAATATACATCTCTCTTGACTTTTCTTTTCATTTATGACTAAATTAGATTAAATCAATTAATTTTAATTCATTTAATACAACAGTTTTGTAAAAGGAGGGTAAAGAATGGAATCCAAAAAAATAAACTTCAAAACCATCTTCTTCTATGCCGGCGGTGATTTCGGTTCATGTCTTATGTACTATCTAATCAGTATGTATTTCATGTTTTACTGCACGAATATACTGGGAATATCCCTGGCAGCCGCAGGCGGGATCGTGTTTGTATGCCGTATCTGGGACGCGATCAATGATATCGCTGTCGGTGCTCTCGTAGACCGTACAAAACATAAAGACGGAAAGGCCAAACCCTGGATCAAATGGTTTATCATCCCCTGTGTTTTCTCTTATGTATTTATTTTCGCATGTCCCACTTCTCTTTCCTCGATGGGAAAGATCCTGTGGGTCGGCATCGGCTATGCGTTTTTCGTGCTGTTCTATACGACCGTAAATCTTCCCTACGGTTCCCTGATCCCGTTAATTACGAAAGATTCCGACGGCCGTATCAAGCTGTCACAGTGGAGGATGTTCGGGGCTTTCTCCGGGATCATTCTGCTCTCCATCAGCGCGCTCCCGCTGATCGACATATTCGAAGGCATCGTCGGTTCCAAAGCCCTCGGATACACCATTGTAGCTGCAATCTATGCAGTGATCGCGTTTACGCTTTTCTCTCTTCTATATAAAAATGTCCATGAACTCGATGAGGGGAAATATACGAAAACTGAGATTGAAATCTTTTCGAAGAATAAATCAAAGGAACACAGCTTTTTTAAAGAGCTTCTCTGCCTTACAAAGAACAAGGCCTGGGTTATCATCTTTTTCGTAACACTGGCCGGATATGTATCCAACGCAATCGCGCAGAGTACAATCCCTTACTATTTCATCTATGTGTTTAAGGTTCCCGAGGCGGAAAGCGCGATCTACTCTACCCTGTCTATGGTTGCCGGATTGGTTATACTGCCATTTTCTGATAAGATTGTTGCCCGTTTCGGTTATAAGAAGACGCTTGGCACATGCTTTTTCGGAGTGGCGGTCAGTTCACTGGTAGGTTATTTCTTTTCTTTTGACCAGACCGTCATCCTGGTAACATATATCTGCAGGAACTTCTTTATCGGTCTTCCGAACGTTGCCTTAAGGGCAATGCTTGCCAACACGCTGGAGTGGACTGACCTCCATTATAATATCCGTCTCGACGGTCTTGGATTCGCGGCGGACAGCTTTTCCACCAAGGCAGGCCCTGCTATCGGAACCATGGTTATGACTGCAGTCATGCTCATTACCGGGCTTAACACCGAGGCCGGGGTCGGCGGATTCCAGACCAGTCTTGCCATTGAAGGACTGAAATGGACCTTCTCGCTGATCCCATGTCTTCTCGCACTGTTCCAGGCGATTCTGACATTCTTCTATCCGCTTACAGAAGATAAATACGCAGAAGTCGTTGCTGGATTAAAGGCAAGAGAAGAAGCAAAGGGAAATCAGGAGGCCGCTTTCTGAAAATCGGAGCAGATCAAGCAGCTTCCAAAGAAAACGGAAAATCAAAAAGAAACCGGGCATGATAGGCAGCTATCGTACCCGGTTTCTTTTTGGGGATAACAGCGGAAAAAGTACAGGAGTATGGAGATATTATGTTGATTTACATTGTCTGTGTTGGGGAGTCGTCCTCCGTGTCCTGTTCGCTGATGATGGCAAGATATTCGTCCAGCCGTTTTTCCTCCAAACCAGCAACCATATCTCTAAACGGCTCCAGATCCCCAGACACAGCATACACCTCCAGCGCATCGAAGTATTCCAGACGGTTCTCTTTTGCGATGGAGACAGGGAGGAATCCTTTTGCCATGAGTTGGTAGTTCATCAGCATCCGGGAAGTTCTGCCATTCCCATCGACAACGGGATGGGTCTTTACAAACTCCGCATGCGTCCATGCGGCAAGCTCAATGGGATTGAGATCCTTCCGGTACGGCAGATCCGCAAAGAAATTTTTGACCTACCGTAACATTTCATTAGGGGCCGGCGGTTTGAACCCCGCACCGGAAATGCGGACTTCCACGTTGCGATAAACGCCTCCCACAAGGATATTTTCCATTAGCAGTGCATGGATATCCTTTGCTGTCGGCTCGTCCAAAGGCCTTCCTTCTGCGACGCTTTTTTTACAAAAGCGAATGCCTTTGCGTGGTTCGCCACCTCATAGATTTCACGAAGTGTCTTGCCGCCAACAGAAAGACCGTCCTCCAAGATTGCCTTCGTCTGGATCAGCGTCAGAGTATTTCCTTCGATGGCAGTGGAGTTGTGTGCGTACTCAATGTCAAAACTTTTTTCATAGCTCTCCAGCGCCTCCGACGGAATGCTGCTCCGGATCTTGGTAAGCTGCTCTTTTTTATCATAAAGCATATCGTAGTCCATGCCTGTTTCACCTCGTTTCAACGGTATCTCAGGGGTTCATTATACCATTTTGCATCTGCTAGAACAAGTTTTTAATCAGAGCGTCAGCAAGCTGAATTGGGCATCGTTCCTGTTTGGAATTGTGATTACCGGCAGGCAGCCTCTAACTTGGAAAACGGCCAGACAATTATACTACGGGTGATTATTGAATGAAGGGACTGCCGGAGCACAAGCAGTTGCTTCCCGGCCGTCCCTTCTTTTAGTCTGCAGCAGAAACTTAAACTTTATAGCTGCTCAATTATTTTTCTTTAGACACAGTCTCAGTATATTTTCTACATCATGCCTGTCAAGCCGCACGAAATTTCCGGTTTTCCCATGAGGCATAACGTCTGCATCCGCAGCGAGCATCGGAATGTCCTCCTCGCATCCCCCTATTTCTTCCAGGGTCGTCGGCATTCCAAGTGCAATGTAGAACTGTTTTTGCTTTTCGATCCCTTCCAGGATCACTTTTTCCGGATGAAACTCGTCATTTTCAATATTCCATATCCTTGTAAAATATCTTACAAATCTGGCCATATCGGTCTTATAAACGTATTTCATCCAGCCGAGCGTTATTACTCCGCAGCCTGCGCCATGGGCAGAATTGTAATGCCCGCTGATCGGACTTTGAATAAAATGTACGGCAAGATCTACCAGTCTGCCGACGCCGCAGGAATCATTATGGGCTAAGGTGCCGGCCCACATCAGCGCAGCGCGCGCTTCATAATTATCAGGCTCTCGCATTACAATCGGAGCATTATTGATAATTGTCTTCATCACAGCTTCGGATAAATAATCCGTCAGTTCATTATCCGGAGCCGGCGTAAAATATCTCTCATGGACATGTGCCATCATGTCAACGATGCCGCTTGCCGTCTGGAATGGCGGCAGCGTATAGGTCAGTTCAGGGTTCATGATGGAAAATACCGGCCGGATCACATCACCGCCCATATTTTTCTTGAGAACACCCCGTGTAATAATACTGCTTGCAGACCCTTCGCTGCCCGTAGCCGCGATCGTCAGTACTGCCGCAACCGGCATACTCTCTTTTGCCGGATTTCCTTTCATATAACAGTAGTCCCACAGATCTCCGTCATATAATGCATCTACCCCGATAAATTTAGCCGTATCGATCACACTGCCTCCTCCGACCGCCAGAAGGAAATCAACCTTTTCTTTCTTGACGATTTCCGTACCCTCTATCGCTTTTTCGTACAGAGGATTCGCCTGGATTCCGGAGAAGTCTACATACTCGAGTCCTTCTGATTCCAAAGACGTCCTGATCCTGCGGATCAATGCGTCTTCAAATTCCAGCCCGCTCCCATAGTGCAGGATCATAACTTTTTTTGCCTGGTATTCTTTAATATATTTTCCTACATTATTTTCTTCTTCTTTTCCGAAAATAAATCGCGTCGGTGAATAAAATTGAAAATTCAGCATTTTTATCAGCTCCTTCTGCAAGCAGTATATTATAATCTGTCTACCCAGTCTGCTACATTGTCTTTGTCAAATACGATCGGAGCCCCTACGACGATCTCGCTCCCGCCATCACTTGCCTCAGTTACCGTAAATGTAGTCTCTTCATACTCGCCCCATGCATCCATTGTCAGTGTGGAACCTATGCTTCCGTCAAATTCCCCTTCCTGAAGAGCCATCAGTGCACACGCCGCAACAGCTCCTACTCTTTCCATATCCCAGAGAACAATATACGGGCAAACAGCATCAAATGAATCTTCATCCGGCGCCGGCATAAATGCCTGGATCTGTGACGGAGCCCCGCAGCCTGTCACTTTTACATCACTTCCGCTGCTCTCATATACCTGGCACGCAGCAGCCATTGCAATGGTAGAAATGCACACTATCACGTCAACTCTGTCCTCAGCAAGATATGCCTGCGCCTGAGTTGTAGACTCTGTCAGATCATCATTTCCATATTTGATATCCATTTCCGGATTCACTTTTCCCTGATACATATCTTTCGACAGTTCAGCATTCATCGCTTCCAGCCATGCATTCTGTACCGGAGCGTCAATGCCGGCTGACAGACATCCTATCACGATCTCCTCTCCATCATAATCCGCAAGTGCCTCTTCAAGCTCAGCCGTCATATCCCCGCTTTCATATTCAACTCCCAGTGCAGCCATAACGCCCATTCTGGCCATATATGCGCCCACATCTTCCGTTGACGCCTGATTGATATGCACAGAGCGCAGATCCGGATTCAAAGCCGCGTCATAGGAAACGATATTAACTCCGGCTTCTTCAGCTTTACGGAGCACCTCGTCAAATCCTGTGTCACCGTTTGCGTTGATCGCAAGTGCGGAAACACCCTGAGTAATAAGTTCATCAATGTTTTTCACCTGTGCCGCTACTGTAGCTTCTGTCGGGCTCTGCTCTGTACTGGAGATATCATGCTCAGTTAAATAACTCTCAAACCCGTTGTAATTGTTCATCAGATAGTCATCTTTCGCCTTATTGATCATCACATAACCGCTGTTCCCCTCATCTGTATCACCCGTTCCCCCGGATGATTCTGATCCCGCTTCTCCGCCGGAGGAGGAACATGCCGTAAGTCCGATCACCATACACACACTCAGCACGAATGCTAAAATTCTTTTTTTCATAACCATTTTCTCCTTTTCTTTTTATGATTTTGCCGTAAACATATGCTTCAGATTTTCCAAACCGCCTTTATTCATATTAGCCAGGGCAACAGAAATGATCAGGATGATCCCTGTAAAGATATTCTTCCCGTTGTTGTCGATCCCAAGCAGTCCCAGTGAATAAGTCAAAGCAGCGAGAATAAATGTGGCGATTACAGGACCGTACATTTTTCCGCTTCCCGTGGCAATACCTCCGAGAGCTACGATCGCAATCGCGGTCATCTCGCTTCCTGTTCCCATAGCAGAATTCGCACCTCCTCCCATTCGTCCGATATAGAAAATAGAAGCTACGCCTGACATAAATCCCATGATCATAAATACCGCCATCCTGATACGCCGTACGCTGATCCCGGAATACATTGTCGTCACCGGATTATTTCCCATCATATAAAGGATCCGTCCGAAGGAAGTCTTCTGCAGCACGATCCCGAAAACTACCGCCATAGCCAGAAAAAGGATCATGGAAATCGGGATTCCTGCCACATTCCTCCAGGCGATCACAGAATAAAAATCCGGGAAATTTTTCAGTACATTTACATCAAGAATGATCTTGACGAGTCCTCTGTAAAGAAGGGATGTGCCGATCGTTGTTATAACGGCAGGCAGTCCGATATACGCAACCAGAAAACCATTTACAGCCCCAAGTACAGTCCCTGCTGCCAGCCCGAGCAGCACTGCTGCCGCAGCCGGAATCCCCGCATCCATACCAAGTCCGGTGACCATAGCGCAGAAGATCATATTAGCCGCGCAGGATACATCCACATCTCCCACCACCATTACCAGCGCCATTCCAAGGGCAAGCGGACATATATCCAGTCCGGCCTGGATCATAGACGATACAGTTCCCGGAGCAAAATACAAATCAGGCCTTTGGACAACCAGCATGATATTGATGGCCAAAAGAATGTAGATCAGTATCATTTCCCACTTCACAAAAAAGGCTCCAATGCGCCGTTTACTGCCCGCACTTGTTTTTTTACCGTTCATATCAGACTCTCCCTTCGTTTAAGCTCCCTCTGACGCTCTGTCCTGGCCATGAACACATTGATCAGAACTGCGGCAATGATAATGAATCCCTGAATCGCATCCGCCCATATGCTCAGTCCCGGCAGCATGCTGATAAAAGAATTGATCACTGAGATCATAAGAACGGCCAGGAACAATCCGCTGATCTTTCCTGTTCCTCCTGTAACTCCTGCACCTCCCAGGATGCAGATCGCAATGGCGGTCATTTCATATCCGGTTGCAACCTGATAATTGCACGCCGCAAAGTTTGCCGCATAGAGAATCCCCGCAAGTCCGCAGACAGCACCTCCGATCATATAAGCCTGCACTCCTGTTTTCTTAACCTTAATACCCGCAACTGCGGCCGATGCGGCATTGCTTCCGACCGCGTACTGTCTCCTTCCCAGCGTTGTATAGCCAAGGAAAATTCCTGCCGCGATAATGACTGCAGCTGCAAACCAGATAATATTGTAAACGCCGAATATCTTTCCTACCGACAGATTCGTGAAATTTTCTGTAAACTGATGCGGCATGACCCATTCCCCGTCTGAGACTAGAAATGCGATTCCTCTGATAATATAGCTTGTCCCAAGAGTCGCTATCATGGGATTGATCCTCAGATAATTCACAATCAGACCATTAAACAGGCCGCATGCCAATCCTATCGCTATAGACAGGAGTATCAGTACTGCTGCAGGCATATCCGGATTTTCCATCTGTATTACTGCGCTTAGACAGCCTGTCAATGCCAGGATCGAAGGGCCTGACAAATCGATTGCCCCGGAAATGATCACAATAATCTCCGCCACAGCAAGAAACAGATAAATACAGTTATTCTGAAGCATTCCGACTAATGTTGCACCATCATAAAACTGAGGAGTGATCACATAAGCCAGCGCCAGCATGATCGCAAGTCCGATCACAAGCCCGATATTACGGCTTCTTAATATTGCTTTCACACTTGTTCCCCCTCTCCGTTTTCTGCAAGAGCAGCGATCAAAAGTTTCTCCTGCGTAATCTCTTCTTTCGCAAATTCTGCCGTGATCCTTCCTGAACTCATCACATAGACACGGTCAGCCATGCCGATCACCTCCGGCATTTCTGAAGAAACAATGAGGATTCCCCACCCCCGCGCCGCAAGGTCATTGATAATTTCGTAAATAGAATACTTGGCGCCTACATCCACACCCTTGGTAGGCTCATCCAAAATCAGGATCTTCAGGTCACAGTTCAGCAGTTTTGCGAACACAACTTTCTGCTGATTTCCTCCGGAAAGCGATGACGGAAGCGCACTGATATTCTCTGCTTTCAGCTGTATCCTTGAACATAGTTCTTCCGCAGTTGCTTTTTCCTTTTCCACATCCAAAAATCCGCCCTTTGCGAAATGTGATAATGATGCCGATGACACATTTTCAAAGATCGGCTGCTGCTCAATCAGGCCCTGCAGCTGTCTGTCTTCGGGAAGTAATCCGATTCCTCTGGCAAAAGCATTTTTGGAGGAATTGATTTTTACCGCTTTCCCTTCCAGCAGTATCTCCCCACTGTCAGCCGGAGCGATCCCGAACAGGCTCTGACAGACTTCTGTTCTCCCGGCGCCCACCAGTCCTGTGAAAGCGACTACCTCGCCTTTTTTCACATTGAAGGATACATTCTTAAACAGCCCTGTTTTTGACAGATTTTTCACTTCCAGGACAACATTTCCGATCTTTGCATTTCTCTCAGGATACATCTGCTGAAGTTCTCTTCCGACCATATGGGAGATCAGCTCTTTTTCCGAGATCTTATCAACATCCCAGCATCCGATATACTGTGAATCTCTGAATACGGTTACTTTTGAGGCCAGCCTGTACATATCTTCCATGCGATGTGAAATAAAAATAATTGATACGCCTTTCCTTCTGAGGTCATCCACGATCTCGTATAGCTCCTCGCACTCATGCTGGGTCAGTGAAGCCGTCGGTTCATCCATGATCAGGACTTTCAGATCTCTTGAAAGGGCTTTGGCAATCTCGACCAACTGCTGCTCGGCAACACTTAATGCGGACATATTCTGGGTAACATCCAGCCCCGGTTTTAAAGGTTTCAGAAGTTCCTCCGCCTTTTTTCTCATGGCTTTCCAGTCATAAAACCCTAATTTATTCTTGATCTCCTGTCCCATAAAAATATTTTCTGTCACCGAGAGATCCGGAAACGCTGTAACATGCTGATATACTGCTGCGATCCCAAGCTTTGCCGAATCATTGGATGAATGAAAGCTCACCGGCTTTCCCTGAAAATATATCTCCCCCGAATCCGGCCTGTGTACACCGGTAATCGTCTTGATCAAAGTAGATTTTCCGGCGCCGTTCTCCCCCATCAAAGCATGTACTTCCCCCTCTTTCAGACGGAAACATACTTTATTAAGAGCGGTCACACCTCCAAATGTCTTTACAACATCTTTTAACTCCAGGATATACTCTTCCATTCTTTCCTCCTTATGCGAATCACGGAATAAGAACCACCTTAGCCGCCTCCTGCTTTCTGGACATTTCAAATCCTTTGTGATATTCCTCAAGGGGAAGCTCGCAGGTGATAATTGATTTCAAATCCAGCCTGCCCACTGCCGACAATGCCAGAGTATTTCTCCATGAAACCTGATCATACCCCATATGGCCCATGATCCTGATATTTTTGAGGGAAAATCCGTCAAGGCTGCTCTGATAAGGCTTATCACTCATCCCTATCCTCACAATAGCCCCCTCATTTCTCACTACCGCTATCGCAACATCTGTCAGATACGGTATCCCCACTGCATCTACCGCAAGGGCAACTCCGTCCGGGCCAGCTGCTTCTCTGATCCTGGATACAATATCCTCTTCTTCATCAGACGCCAGGAATTCCGAAGCCCCGTACTTCCGTGCGATGGCCTCTCTGCTCACACGATCCGATTTCATTCCGACAGCGATGACCTTCGATGCCCCGCCAAGATATGCCTGTGCGATAGACATCAGGCCCAGTGCTCCTACGCCGAATACAACTACGATTTCTCCCGGCTTCATATTTCCCTGCTGGATCACCGCATTATAGCCGTTCGCTGCAGGATCCATCAGTGTCGCCTCCTGGAAACTCAGATTTTCAGGTATCTTCCACAGACAGTTCTTATAAACCTGTAAAATCTTCCCCGGAATTTTCACATATTTCGTAAAGCCTCCGTCCATGGATACCCCCATTGTCTGACGGTCCGCACACGCCACAAAATGCCCGTTAGAACAGCTGTAGCATCTTCCGCACGCCCCTCCCGTATTGTCTGATACGACTCTGTCCCCTACATTCCAGTAAGCATCTACATTTTTCCCTTTCTCTGCGATCACGCCTGAGAACTCATGCCCCATTGTAAACGGTACCTGTCCGATCGGAGCCATACGTCCGTAATAAAAATGGAGATCACTTCCACATATCCCGCATGCTTTCACTTCCAGCAGAATGTCATCATCACCTATGACCGGTTTTTCCACATCTCTGTACTCAACTTCACCTTTTCCGCACAAAACCACTGCTTTCATAACCTGTCCCCTCCTTATTAAAAATAAACAAAATCTGTTTCCTATTTACATTCGATCACTACTTTCACTGCGTCTTTCTTATCGTACAGGGCGCATTCGTATGCCTCCTGAGTGTTCTCCCACAGAAAAATCTTTGATACGATTCTCTTTACATCAACCCTTCCGCTCTTTACAGCTTCCAGCGCCATGGGGTAGATATTGGCATATCGGAACACATTAATGATATCCGCTTCCTTTGAATTGACCTCAAAGAAATCATATGTCACCGGCTGATGTACCTGTCCGACCATTACGATCTTCCCTCCGCGTTTCACGATCCCTGCTGCCGCGTTTGTAGTAATCGGATTTCCTGCTGTCTCAAATACATACGCCGTCCCCTTTCCGTCTGTCCGTTCCAGCACTGCCTGTACCATGTCTGCCTCCCCAGAATTCACCACATCCATAGCGCCGCATTCTTTTGCCATCTCCAGCCTGTTGTCAAACAGGTCCATAACGATAATGTTGTCAATACCACGGGCTTTCAGTGCCATTAAGGTTACAAGCCCTATGCATCCCGCGCCGAGGATCGCAACGGTGTCGGCAGGCTGCGGGTTGGCCCGCTTTACGGCATACATACCGACTGAAAGCGGTTCCAGTAAAGCCCCCTCCAGGGTAGACACATTGTCCGGGAGCTTATACGCCCAGGACGCAGGGTGGCAGACATATCTGCTCATGGCCCCCTTGTTAAAAGGCGGCGCCGCCATAAAGTCCACTTTCTCACACAGATTATATCTGCCGGATCTGCAATATTCACATTCGCCGCACGGTACTCCCGGCTCCAGCGCGACTCTGTCCCCCACAGAGAGCGACGTAACGTTTTTTCCTGTCCGGACTACTACACCCGCACATTCATGTCCCAGAACAACGGGAAGTTCATAGTCCAAAGCTCCGTGTACCGTATGCTCGTCAAAGAACAGGACGTCAGATCCGCAGATCCCGATATGCTTCATCTCCACAACGACATCAAAATCTCCCGGCTCCGGCATCTCTGTCTCTCTGAATTCGAACTTCTTATCTTCCACTAGAAAGACCGTTTCATTTTTCATATCATCATTCCTTTCTACTATCCAGCACTTCCTGCAGCTGTGAACGGCTTTTTATAGCGGTTGACGCCCCATCATATCTGACGGCGATCGAAGCCGCCGCGTTCGCATATCTGCAGCATTCTTCCAGATTTTTATGTTCCAGCAGCCCCGTGATAAATCCCGCTGCAAAATTATCTCCTGCCCCTGTCGTATCCTTCGCTTCAACCAGAAACGGCGGTACGATGATGCTGTCTTCTCTGCTTCTGGCCATACAGCCCCTCTTCCCGGTCTTTATCACTACATGACCTACTCCGCAGCCGAGCAGAATATCCGCCATTTCTTCGATCGTCTCTTTCCCCGTGAGATTTCTAATCTCTTCTTCATTTGGAAAGAAGTAATCAATGTACGGCCAGACATCCCTGTACTTTTCAATCGTACAGGAACCGTCATCCGTCCACATCATATCCGCACAGACGATACTTCCGTTTTCCTTTGCCCTCTTTACGATCTCCAGCGTATTTTTCTCATCAGAAAGAGGCGGAAAATACAGACTTGCCAGAGATACTACCGCCGCTCCCTGAAGTTTGTCTGGATCCATATAGAATGAAAGCGAATCTGCCAGTCCCGCGGATATAATCCCGCGTTCCGCACTGGCATAGACAACCGGAAGCGCAATCGAAGTATCTGAATTCTCTTTCACATTTGACAGAGAATAATCAACCTTCGCCCTGTCAAGTACAGAGCGGATCAGATCGGCCGGAGGATCGTCTCCAAATCCGGTCATAAGCCGCACATCCTTGCCGAGACGATTCAGGACATAGGCCTCGTTCATCGCATCCCCGCCAATCCACATCGTCACCTTATCTGCGGGAATCAGTTCTTTTGTCCTGTCTATATCTCCCAGACCTCTGACCAGAACATCCACGCAGCAAAACCCCACACATACTACTGTATCAGACATCTGACCTCTCTCCTTCTTCCTTTTTCTTCCAGCCGAAAACTTCGATCTGTTCTTTTACCAGGCTTACTACTGCTTCTGACTGGACGCTGTTGATCTGCATCATATGGATCGGCTCATCCCCTGACTGTTTTATAAAATTTTTGGCTGCTTGAGCTGCTGCCATGGACATCTCTGTAAAGAAATTGATCTTATTGATACCCTTTTTGACCACATTTCTGAAATCCTGGTCAGAAAGTCCTGATCCGCCGTGCAGTACCAGCGGGATATCAAGCGCTTTTCTTATATTTTCCAGTCTGTCCAGGTCAAGAACCGGCTTTCCTTTATAGATCCCGTGTACTGTCCCGATCGCTACAGCCAGTGCGTCTACCCCTGTTTTTTCCACAAATTCAGCCGCCTCTTCTACCGTAGTATACATGCTGGCATCCGCTTCTTTCCCCTCCTTGATCAAGGCTCCTCCTTCCGCGCCGCCCACATGTCCGATCTCCGCTTCCACACTTACTCCGCATGCATGCGCTGCTTCAACGACCTTCCGTGTGTTCTGGATATTCTGCTCAAACGGAAGACTGGATCCGTCATACATAACACTGCTGAATCCTGCATGGATCGCTTTGATGCACTCTTCATAAGATGTTCCGTGATCCAGATGAACTGCAACCGGTACTTCAGCATTTTTCGCCATTCGGATCGTAAGTTCAAGGTATTCCCCGGTTTTATATTTGTCCGTTAATGTTCCCCAGGGTATCATAAGTATTATGGGAGCTTCCATTTCTTCCGCTGCCCTGATGATATTCTGTGTTGCCAGAAGATCTGTTGTCACAAACCCTCCTATCGCATATTGTCCTGCGATTGATCCACTAAGCACTTCTTTTAAAGTTACCAGTCCCATTTTATGTCCTCCATTAATTTAATTTTATGAAATTAATATAGCATACGCATTTTTTATTCACAATATGCTTTTTTAATAAATTTAACCATGCACATTTGTGCTATATGCATAATTATTTCCTTTTTTACAGTTTTTTCCTTTACTTATTTTTATTTGTAAAATATAATGTTCTAAGGGGTGGTTTTATGCAGAATAACCTTTTATCAAAGAGAAAACAATACATGTCCATTTCTCCAAAGCGGGGGAATAATAATACAGATCTTCTCTACTATAACCGCCGTCTGGTTCTGAGCCTTATTCAGCGGCATAAAGTGATCTCACGCGTTGAGCTCGCACGTCTGAGCGGATTAAAAGCGGCGACGATAACGATTATCGTGAATGAACTGATTTCAAAAAATCTTGTAGAAGAATGCGGGCTGATCGATGGCGATAACGGCCGGCGTGTGAAGGGGCTGAGTCTCGTATCGAACCGTTTCTGTACGATTTCCCTGAGGATAACAGCTTCTTATTTTGCTATCGCTCTTTTCGATATTAACTCTGAGTGTATCGCAGTAGAAAAAGTTATATACGACTCTTACCTTAATTTCCACCAGACGCTGGTCGATATCGGGAAAAAAATACAGCAGTATTCTGTTTTAAGCGGAAATCTCCAGATTCTCGGGATTTCTATCGGATTTCAAAATGATTTTTTATTTGACTATGACAACGGTACAGTATTTTACACTGCGGAAGACGGGAAAAAGATCGATATCCGGGCTTTCTTTGAAGGGCTTTCGCCTTACCCGGTTTATATAGAAAGATCTGTCGATTTTCTTTCATACTATGTGTACACACAGAATATGATAAGTAATATTGAAGACAAGATCGTACTTAATATTGATATCAGTACATCTGTAGATTTAGGTGTCTTATATCATGGTGAACTTTATCATGGTGCTTTCTCCGTAATCCATTGCCTAAAGGATATCATGATCAAAACAAAGGATGGCAATTATGAAAGTGCGGATAAGCTGATTAACGTAACCTCTGTTTTAAATCGAGCCAGGGAACTCCTTATCCTGTATCCCGGCTCTATTTTGAACGAAAAAGATATCATTTACCGCGACCTGATCAATGCCTATGCAATAAAAGATCCTCTCTCCGTACATCTTTTTACAGAGCTGTCCGACTACGTGGCGCAGCTGCTTGTAATATTGATCAAGCTTTTTGCTCCGCATCACATTCTCGTGGGAGATGAAATCCCCCCTTCACAGGAATTTTTTGCAATGATGAAAAGGAAGGTACAGGAATATGCCGGAATGGAGAATACAATTCCAGTGGATATCTCCATGGTCATAAACGAACGTGTCACCCGCAGGGATGCCACTCTTCTCGGCGGAAATGCCTATGTAATAAATATGGAGCTGCCGCAGATAAATAATGAGCAGAGCGAATGAATCGTGCAGGGGAGATTTTCACTCCCCTTATAGCTATTGCTGCCATTCGCTCCTCCTTCTCAGATTTTCCAGTATCCTTTTCTCCATTCTGGACACCTGCACCTGTGAAATCCCCATTATCTTCCCCACATCCGTCTGTGTTTTATCCGAGAAATACCTCAGATAAATCAGGTGCCGTTCCTCTGTATTCAATGTTTCCAGCAGTTGCTTAAGCACCAGACGGTCAAGGATCTTGTCCTCTCTTTTTTCTTTTTCTTCAATCTTATCCAGCAGAGGAACCTCGCTGCCTTCTTTCTGGCGGACCGGCCGGTACAGAGAGTCCACTTCACTCCCGGCCTCCATGGCCTGTACCAGCTCTTCTTTGTCTACGCCCAGCTCCTCCGAGAGTTCTTCTACGGTAGGTTCTCTTCCGAGCCGTACACTCAGTTTTTCCGCCGCCTGCAGACTTTTATATGCCAGCTCTTTTAAAGAGCGGCTGACCTTGATCATACCATCGTCTCTTAAAAATCTTTTAATTTCACCGGAAATCATGGGCACTGCATAAGTGGAAAACCTCACGCCGAAGGACATGTCAAACTTATCAATTGCTTTAAGAAGTCCGATGTTCCCGATCTGAAAGAGATCATCAGTCTCTGCTCCTCTGCTGTGGAACCGCTTTACAACACACCAGACAAGTCCTGCGTTTTCTTCCACAAGCTGTTCTCTCGCGGCTTTATCCCCATCGTGCGCTCGTTGAATTAAAGCGATTGTGTGGTCCATATTTCCCTTCCTTTTCCGATGGTCTTTTTCATTTTCACGCGGGTTCCCTTTCCCGGTTCGGATTCCACCTCCAGGCTGTCCATGAACGCTTCCATAAAAGAAAATCCCATGCCGGACCGGTCCTGATCCGGTCTGGTGGTATACATAGGCTGCATAGCCTCCTCTACGTTCTCAATCCCTTTTCCTTTGTCACGTATTTCCACAGTGAATATATTTTCCTCGATACGGCACCGGATATACACCTTGTGGATCTCATTTTCATATCCGTGAATAATCGCATTTGTCACTGCCTCTGAAACTGCTGTCTTTACATCCGCCACCTCTTCCACAGTAGGATTGAGCTGTGTCAGAAAGGAGGCCACTGCGACTCTCGCAAATCCTTCATTTGCTGACCGGCTGTCAAACCGGATCTCCATTTCATTTGTATGTTTCATACCGCATCCTCCTCATAAATCTGCATTATTTTTGTCACGCCAGACAGAATCAGTATTTTTTTGATCCTTTCACTGGCGTGGACTGCCCAGACTTCTCCTCCGATCAGACTGACCGTCTTATATCTTCCCATAATAACCCCTATTCCGGAACTGTCCATAAAATCAGTTCTCTCAAAATCAAAAATTACATATTTGATATGGTTTCTGTCGATCACTGCATCCGCCTCCCTCCTGATTTCCTCTGCGTTGTGATGGTCCACTTCGCGGGGCAGATAAACGGTCAGACAGTTCTCCTGCACCTGATATTTCATTATAACTCCTCCTCCGGCTAAAAATGTAACAGTTCAGCCCGCGCAATTCGTAAAACAGAACTGTTACGAAAAATTAAAAGGATATGCCGGCGCATATCCTTTTCTTCTGCATTTTATGCCGGAAACATCCGGCTTCTTTCGTTTATTTTTCTGTATTTTTCCTTCCGTAGTTATTCTGCACTTTCTTCTCCCGCAGAAGCCGCCTCAGCCTCTGCCTGGGCGATCTCGTCCAGCGCTGTCTGAGCAGTCTGGGCGTAATCTGAGTCAGCGTAATTATCCACGACCTGTTGGAAATAGTTTTTAGCGTTGTCGTTATCTCCGTTCCCTCTGTACGCCTGCGCCAAATACAAAAGCGCCTGTCCGTCATTGTAACCAGAGTCCATACGCACCACTTTATAGAGCGCGTCTGCTGCCGACTGATAGTTTGCCGCCTCCAGAGCCTGTGATCCAGTCGCGAAATTGCTGTCGCAGGCCGCAGGATACACATCTGCCGTAAGTTCATCATAGAGATCCTGTCCGCTCTCCCCAAGGGAATCCCTCGTCACGCCCAGCAGAAGATCCGCGATCGTTGCATAATCAGTGACTCCGCCGTCATACTGGTCAGACGCCTGCATCAGTCTCTCATAGCTGTCCTGTGCGGTCTGAGCCTGCTGTGCATCCGCCTCCACCTGCTCTCCGGAGGCCCGGTAATTATCCAGCGTTCTTGTCTGGGCGCTCACCTGTGCTTCCAGTGATTTGATCTGATCACTGTACGCCCTCATCTGCGCATTCATCTGATCTGACCGGGACTGATTCACTGCAGGCGCCACAAGGAACCAGATCAGCGCCGCTCCGATCGCCGCCCCGATAAACAGATTGGCCACCGCCAGATGTCCCGCCATTTCCTTAAGCCGCGAGTGCCTTGGCTGGATAATCGTCTCGTTCCCGAGGCTGTACTCCACCGCATCGGACTTCTGCTTTGCTGCCTTCTTCCGGCTTTTTCCACGCTTCTGCGTCAACTCATGCAGAAGACGCATGGTCGTCTCATTCGTCGTATCCAGCCTGCGGGCTGTACGAAGGACCTGCCTCGCTCTGGAATACTGTTCCGTATGCAGATAGATCAGCCCAAGGAGCTGATATGCTTTGAGAAACGTCGGATGGGAAGATATAACCTGCTTCAACTGGATCACCGCCAGATCCTCCCCGTTCTGCCGGCAGTATCCCAGACACTGATTATATTTCCGGATCGCCAGGTTAATCGTCTCCAGTTCTTTGGCCGATGCCTGAACCTCCTTAATATAAGAATCCGCAATATTGTCCCTTTTCTTTAAGTTTTTGCTGATAATCCACTGCACCAGCGCCTCCGGCACCTCTCCCACGCCATAGTAAACAAGCCCCAGCAGATTTCTCGCCGCAATGTTCTCACGGTTGAACTGCAGACTTCTCTTAAGCGACAGGATCGCTCCCGACATGTCCCGGATCTGCGCTTTCCTGAGTCCGTCGTTATACCAGTAGTTCGAGTGGTAAACGACTTTCTTCATGTAATCCATTTATATCCCCACTATCTTCTTGAACTTCCGCTTTCTTTGTACCTTACTTTTTCTGATCCATAACCTGTTTGAGAAGATCTGTCACATCTGAGAGATCTTCCTGATAAACCGCGTCCTCAATTTCCTCCACCTCAAGGCTCGGCTTAAACTTCTTAAGTTCTTCTTCGTAATTGAGCATTTATATCCCCTCCCGGATTAATTCTTTTATCTTTCCTGCCAGATAAAGTGATCCCAGGCAGTAGACTCTCCTGCCCTCCCTGCACCGGCAGACATATTCAAACGCTTCCTTTACCGATTTCTTTACCACGACAGGTATTTCCGTATATTTTCTGAAGACCGCTCCCAGGACTTCCGCATCTTCTCCCCTGCTGTCATCAATATGCGTTATGACATACTGATCCGCTCTCATATTCTGTCCGAGGAAAGCCGCCATCTTCTCATAATCTTTATCCTGCACCGCGGAGAACAGAACGATATTCCCTGTGTCATCCTGCGGAACACTCTCCACAAACGCCTCTATGGCGCTGATATTGTGCGCCCCGTCTATGTAGACGCCGGGGAGGATTTCTTCCATCCTGCCCTCTCTTGTAATACTTAAGAGCGCTCTTTTCCAGCGGTCCGGATGTCCCTTTTCCCCGAAGAGCCAGCGCATCACTTCCAGTGCCAGCATAGCGTTCTCCGGCTGATAGACACCTGTATTATTCAATTCCCACGTGGTAGTTCCATAATAAGCACTGGAACAGGAAAATGCAATATGTTTATTCCGGATTCCGAGAATTTTGAACGCATCTTTCCCGATTTTTTTACAGAAACTATTCTTTTCCTGCGCAATGCGCGCGATTACCCCATCGCTCTCCGGTGCTGTCCCGGTATAGAAAACAGGCACGCCCGGCCGGATGATTCCCGCCTTCTCCCCGGCGATTTCCGCCAGGCTGTCTCCGAGATACTGCATATGGTCAAAGCCGATGGAAGTGATCGCACAGACCAGCGGATGCTCCACCGCGCTGGTAGCGTCCAGCCTTCCTCCAAGCCCGGTCTCCAAAACCGCGTACTCCATCCCCGCTTCCGCGAATGCGTACACGGCCATGCCCAGCAGGAACTCGAAGAAGCTCGGATGAGCCATCCCTTCTGCTTCCATGCGCCGCACCGCCTCCATAGTGCGCTCAAAAACCGCACAGAACATCCCGTCGCTGATCTCCTCTCCGTCCAGAACGATCCTCTCGTTGAGGCGCACCAGATGGGGAGACGTGAAAAGCCCCGTTCGTTTTCCTTCCGAACGGAGCATTCCGTCAAGGTACGCGCATACGGATCCCTTCCCGTTGGTCCCGGCCACATGGATCACCTTGAGGCGGTCCTGCGGCCGGCCGAGATATTCCAGGAATACTCTTGTCTGCGCGACATCATTTTTCTTTGTGAATTTCGGAATCGCAAATATATAATCTGCTGCCTGCTGATATGTCATTCTTCCGTGTCTTCCTCCGGAACGAAAGCCTGCCTTCCATTTTCCACTGCCTCCGGATCGGCCGGCAGTTCGGTAAGCTTCCCTTCCCTGTACTCATATGTTTTCGACTCCCTGAATATAGTGTTGCTGGAACCGACCTGAGCGACCATAATCGTATCTCCGTCGTTTATCGCAGATTCCTTCAGATCCAGCCTCGTATTGTTCAGGAATTTTGTCGTCTGTTTCTCCCCGTTAATATACACCTTGCTCTGCTTGGTGAAATTATTTCCATAGATGCTGTAAGAGCCGTCCGTCTGGGCAACAAGCTCCGTGATCTCAGCATCCTTCACTCCCATAACCATATGTCCTTCGGTCACCGGCTCGCCGCTCTCCCCGTAGACATACTGGTCACCGTACATGATATCGTACTGCAGAAGCTCCAGATCCGCCAGATAGTTCTTCGTGGACTTGCGCTCCTGATGATAGTTAAATACCGTACCGGTATGAATATCCAGGCGGTCAAACACCTCCGCTACGATCTGATATGCCGCGATATTCTCATCCTGCTTCTCCAGCCCGATGTTATCCCAGATCACATAGTTCGTATTGTAGAGATATTTACTCTTTAAGTCCTTCGCCTCCAGGTTCATGGTCGGAAGATGATCTCCGTAGAACACAAGAACCGTAGGCTCATTTCTTGCTTCCACTGCATCGATGAGCTGCTGGACGAATTTGTCCGTCTCATGGATCAGATTCACGTAATATTCCCAGGCATTCCGCTCGCCTTCGTCCTCTACTCCGCTGACCACGATCTCCGGATCTTCGAGCACTTTCTCCGTGGGATACTCCCCGTGCCCCTCCACTGTAATGGTGAACACAAAGTCCTGGCCTTCCGTAGTATCCATGGCCTCCATAATGTTCGGCACCAGGATATCATCCGTAGCCCAGCCCTCCGGAGTCGTCTGGAGAATATTCATAAACTCCTTACTCGTATAGTGGTCAAATCCCATGTTGTTAAACACCTGGGCACGGCTGTAGAAGTTTCCGCCGTTATTGTGAAGCGCTTCCGCCCCGTATCCAAGCTCTTTCAACGCGGACGCGGCACTCTCCAGAGTGTGCATCTTTCCGTAAGTCTTATAAGGATATTCGCCCGGTCCGAAGAAACGCATACTCATTCCTGTCAGCACTTCGAACTCCGTATTCGCAGTTCCCGCACCGACAGACGGCGCCTTAAAGTATCCGCTGGAATACTCGCTGAACAGCTTCCTCAGGTTCGGGATCGGGTCCTCGGAAAACCGGAGCCACTCCACTTCCGTCGGATCGAAGAAAGACTCAAGCTGCACAAACATGATATTGGGAAGATCCTCCTCGGAGCGCCCTGTTTCACTCTTCGTAATCTCCCCGTTATTACTGATCTCAGCCATAGCCTCCTCGCTGTATCCGGAAGGCTCATTGATTCCCGTATTAAACAGGCTGGCGGAAAAGCAGTAGGGGAATCCGTAATCCTCATAAGCAAAAGCAATGTTTCCGAAATAGTTGGAAATGACACGGTTATCGATGGCTGCTTCCGTCACCACTCCGCACGCGGCAAAGGATACGATCACACCGCCAAGCGCAATCCACCGGTGCATCTTTCCCGTAAACTGGCCGCCTCTCCTCCACATGGAGATAATCCAGAACACCAGCGCCACAACACCGATCACAATCATGACCAGCTCAAACGCATTGAAATAGCTGTTCATAACCGCCAGCGCCTCTGAAATGGCTTTCAGGTCCTGGGCGTTAAAGGGCGTCACCCTCTTGGTCAGGAGATAACCGTTGCAGATCCCCAGGAACACCCAGAAAACACTGATCAGGATTCTCGCAAACACTCTCCGGCGCACAAGATACACAATGGAAAACGTTACGAATATCATAAACGCATTGTACAGAAATACAAGAGGCGTTCCCACCATATAATCCCACGCTTCAAACAGAGAAAGCCGCGACACGATCTCGATCAGGAAGTTGATCACACAGGCCAGCAGGAAGTGAAGCGGCAGAGAAAGCCGGTTCATCCACTTGTAAACAGGCTGCATCCTGCGTGCAAACCTGCTGTTGCGGCGCTCCTCCAAAATTCTCTTTCTCCGCTCCCTCTTCTCTTTAAAATGTCTTTTAATATCTTCTTTTTTCAGATTTCTGATCTTTGTAAAAAAGCCTTTGATGTCCGGCTTTTTAATCTGAATTCGTTTCATGTATGACCTCTTCCCTTTCTTAATACGGTAAAACCGGGCTGCATTTCAGCCAATACACACATCTCCCGCGCCTGTCAAAAAAGTGACTGACGCGGGTTTAAAAACGGCCTCAGGCTGTGGTCTTCTTACTCTCCAAGCCCTGCCATACGCTCTTTTACCTGGGCGAGCATCTGGGTATATTTCTCCAGTTTTGCCCGCTCTTCCTGGACTTTTGCCTCAGGCGCCTTACTTACGAACTTCTCGTTCGAGAGCATCCCCTGAGCCCGTTTTATCTCCTTATTCAGTCTCTCCTCTTCCGATTTCAGTCTCTTCTTCTCCTGCTCAAAGTCTACCAGATCTTCAAGCGGAAGATAGATCACCGCATCCGGCACAACTACGGATACCGCATTGTCCGCGATGCCTTCCTTATCCGGCTGGATCAGGATCTCGTTCGCCATCATCAGCGGCTTCACCGACCCCTCCAGGGCAGCAATGCCTTCACACAGTTCCGGCTTATCCGCAACAATATAAACCTTGGTCTTCCTGTTGTTCGGAACATCCATCTCCGAACGGATATTT